>NZ_CAWPRC010000162.1:0-38269 GCF_963890165.1 Aliivibrio sp. SR45-2
CAGAAGAAACAAATCGACGTATTGTTGACCATACTGCGGATGTTAATTTAACTTATAGTAGCATTGCTCGTGATTATCTTTTAGCTGAAGGTTTGCCAGCGGATCGCGTAATTAAAACGGGCAGCCCTATGTTTGAGGTATTGAATCATTATATGCCTCAAATTGATGCATCTGATGTGTTATCTCGTTTAGGCTTACAAAAAGGTCAGTTTTTTGTAGTTAGTGCTCACCGTGAAGAGAATGTTGATTCTCCGAAACATTTAGCAAAATTAACAGAGACGTTAAATAAAGTAGCTGAACATTATAATTTCCCTGTGATTGTATCTACGCACCCTCGAACGCGTAATCGAATTGAAGCTCAAGGTATCGAATTTCATAAGAATATACAATTGCTTAAACCGCTAGGTTTTCATGATTATAATCATCTACAGAAAAACGCTAAGGTAGTATTATCAGATAGTGGTACTATTAATGAAGAATCTTCTATCATGAATTTTCCAGCGTTAAATTTACGTGAAGCACATGAACGTCCTGAAGGGATGGAAGAAGCATCAGTAATGATGGTGGGGTTAAGTGTTGAACGTGTGATGCAAGCATTGCAAATATTAGAATCTCAGCCAAGTGGACATGAACGTTTACTGCGTCCAGTGTATGATTATAGTATGCCAAATGTATCTGATAAAATGGTGAGAATTATTCATTCTTATACGGATTACGTTAAACGTGTTGTGTGGAAAGAATATTAAAGAAATGATGGGCTTATAATAGCCCCTTATTTTTATCTTTTATCTGGAGCTTTTGTGAAAATTCTTGTTGTTAGCCAATACTTTTGGCCTGAAAATTTTAGAATTAATGATTTGAGTGTTGCATTAAAAGAACGTGGTCACGAGATAACAATATTTACTGGACAACCAAATTATCCTTCAGGTGAACTGTTTGAGGAATATAAAAAAGATCCCGCATCATTTAGCTACTTTCATGATATGCCTATTATTCGAACACCTATTTATACTCGTAAAAAAGGCAGTATAAATTTATTATTGAATTATTTGTCGTTTGTATTATCTGGCTCACTCTATGGCCCATTAAAGCTAAGAGGTGAAGAGTTTGACGTTATCCTTGTGTGTCAATTAAGTCCTGTAACCGCTGCTATTCCTGCTATTTCTTTTAAGTATGCTAAAAGTATACCAATAGTAATGTGGTCTTTAGATCTATGGCCTGAATCATTAGAGGCTGTAGGAATGATTAAATCTAAAAAGGCATTAAATATTGTGGGGAATTTAGTCTCATGGATATACAAGCACTGTGATGTAATTTTGGGACAATCAGAATCTTATTTAGACGCTGTTCGTCGACGTAGTGGTGCTAATACTAAGTTAGAACTATTTCCTAATTGGGCTGAAGACCAATTTAATATTTTTTGTGAAAAAAATCAGGAAGTACCAATGTTGACTATCCTTTTTGCTGGAAATATCGGGGATGCTCAAGATTTTGAGTCAATTGTTGAATGCGCGAAAATCTTAAAAGAAAATAAAGTTAATGTTGTCTTCTCTATCGTTGGGAATGGACGTAAATTTAATTGGCTTGAATCTGAAATAAAAAAAAATCAGTTAGATGATCTATTTGTGCTGCATGGCCAGCACCCTTTAGAAAGGATGCCCGATTTTTATTCAAAAGCAGATCTGGCATTGGTATCTTTAAAGCCTGATGATATTTTCGAACGAACAATACCAGGGAAAATACAATCGTATATGCTATCGTCATTACCTATTTTGGCAATGCTTGATGGTGAGGGAGCAAAATTAATAAATAATGCTAATTGTGGTTTAACCTGTTCAGCAAGTGATGCTAATTCATTGTATCAAAAAATTAAAATAATAAGTGAAATGTCTTTAGTTGAAAGAAATACGTTAGGTTCTAATGGTAAAAGATATGCGGACTTATTTTTTAGTAAAGAAAAATTAGTTACGCGTTTAGAAACAATTTTAAATGATGTATTGAAGGTTAATTAATATGAATATTTTATTATCTGGTGTTACTGGCTTTATAGGGCAGCAGGTATTACTTCAAGATAAAATGAGTAATATTCATCGATGTGTAGTCCGAGAATCTTATAAAAATAAATTAATCAGTGAAACATTTATTGTTGAGGATATAAATAAGAGTACTTCTTGGAATACTGCATTTATCAATATTGATGTCATCATACATTTAGCTGGTATTGCTCATAATAAATCGACAAATTCAGATGCAATATTTGAAACAAATACGTTAGGTACACTGAAGTTAGCAAGAGATGCGGTAGCTAATGGTGTTACAAGGTTTGTTTTTGTTAGTACGGCTTCTATTGATGAAAATAAAGGGTTATTTTCAGCCCAAACACAATCAAAGTATGATGCTGAAGTTGGACTAAAAAAAATTGCAGGTGAAACAGGATTAGAAGTTGTTATTGTTAGGCCAACTTTAGTTTATGGTCCTAATGCTCCAGGGAATTTTGGTGCTCTGACACGTTTGATAAATAAAGTACCAGTATTGCCATTTGGTTTAGTAAATAATAAGCGTGATTTTATTTCGGTTCAAAATCTCGCAGATTTATTGATTACTTGTGCAAATGAACCAAAGGCTACTGGACATACATTTTTAGCTTCTGAAAATGAAGCCGTATCGATTAAAGAATTTACGAATGCTATAGCCAAAGGACTTGGTACCAATTTAATACAATTACCTTTTCCAGTTGGTTTAATGCGTCTAACGGGAAAGTTGTTAGGAAAATCGATAATGATTGAGCAGCTTGTCGGTACTCTTGAAGTTGATTCATCTAATTTGAAAGATGTCTTAGATTGGGTACCACCTTATACCATGGAAGAGTCGATGGCTTTTCTTAAAGAAAAAAAATAAGAGAGATTATATGATCCGCAGTATAGATTTTCTGGCCGCTTGTTTAGGTTTATTGTTTTTATGGCCAATTTTGTTAATTGTCGTCATTATCGGTCTGTTTGATACTGGCTCTCCAATTTTTGTACAAGAGCGTGTAGGACGTAATAAGAAATCATTTAAACTTATTAAATTTCGCACAATGTCTGTTGAAACAAAGTCAGTAGCAAGTCATTTGGCTAATCATTCATCAATTACAAAGCTAGGTGCTTTTTTGCGTAAAACTAAAATTGATGAATTGCCACAATTGATTAATGTCGCCAAAGGTGAGATGAGTTTAGTTGGGCCAAGACCAAATCTTTTTAACCAAAAAGAGTTAATTAAAGAGAGAGATACTTTAGGAGTATATGATGTACTTCCTGGAGTTACAGGCCTTGCTCAAGTGCAGAATATTGATATGTCGACACCTGAACTATTAGCTAAAACAGATAAAATAATGATCGATTCGCTCACTATTAAGCTCTATTTTAAATATATAATAATGACAGTTACAGGAAGCGGCTCGGGCGATGCCATTAAATAATAAAAGAGAATAACCATGCAATTTTTACAACCGATTTGGGGTATGCCAAGGCCAATGAAGCGCTTTGTTAGTGTTGTTGTTGATATTTTATTTATCACCCTTGCTTTTTGGGGAGCTTTTGCTACCCGTTTAGATTCGATTGATAGTTATATTTTTGAAGAGTCTTATTGGAAGCTACTTGCGATTTTAATACCATGTACTCTACTTGTGTTTACTAAAAGTGGTTTATATAGAGCTATTCTCCGTTATTTAAGCCTACATGCTGTATTAAGTATTTGTATATCAGCTATTCTTTCTTCTGCTTTTATCGTATTTTTTTCTTATTTTAATTATTTGTACATGCCTCGTTCTGTGCCTATTATTTATGTAACTTACTTGGTCGTTTTATGTGGTGGTTCACGTTTACTTGTGCGTCTATTATTGTCTGATGTATTAGGAAAACAAAAAAAGAAGATCCTTATTTATGGTGCTGGCTCTGCGGGATTACAGTTGGCAAATATGTTGCGTCAAGGTAAAGAATATCATCCAATGGCATTTATTGATGATGATAGAAAAAAACATAAGACAACGATGCAAGGAATTACTATATTTCGTCCTAAATATTTAGATTGGCTGACAAAAAAACACAGTGTTAGTACTGTGTTATTGGCGATACCATCAGCAACGCAAGACCAGAAAAAAAAGATTATAGAATCGCTCGCCCAGCGTCATCTTGAAGTGTTAACGATTCCTAATTTGGACGATTTGGTTAATGGGAAACTTTCTATTGGTGAATTGAAAGAAGTCTCTATTGATGATTTATTAGGGCGTGATCCTGTGGCTCCTCAACAAGAATTAATGGAAGCCAATATTAAAGGTAAAGTGGTAATGGTGACAGGGGCTGGAGGTTCTATTGGTTCTGAACTTTGTCGACAAATTATCCGTAATAAACCAAAGGTACTCATTTTATTTGAGCTGTCAGAATTTGCTTTATACCAAGTTGAACGTGAATTATCTCAATTGGTTGCTACTGAAGAGTTGTCTGTTCAAATCGTTCCTTTGTTGGGATCTGTACAGCGCTTAAATCGCTTAATTACGACGATGAAAACATTTCAAGTTCAAACGGTTTATCATGCAGCCGCTTATAAACATGTTCCGTTAGTCGAATATAATGTGGTTGAAGGGATTCGTAATAATATTTTTGGGACTAATTATACAGCAAGGGCAGCTATTGAGGCGAAAGTTGAATCTTTTGTTCTGATTTCAACAGATAAAGCCGTTCGCCCTACAAATGTAATGGGTACGACTAAGAGAATGGCTGAACTTGGTTTACAAGCATTAGCTGAGAAAGAAAATAAAAAAGAGAAGGGTACCCGATTCTGCATGGTTCGCTTTGGTAATGTTCTTGGTTCATCTGGTTCTGTTATTCCTTTGTTTAAGAAGCAGATAGCAAAAGGTGGACCAATCACATTAACACACCCTGATATCACTCGTTATTTCATGACGATTCCTGAAGCCGCCCAATTAGTGATTCAAGCGGGCTCTATGGGCAAAGGTGGAGATGTATTTGTGTTGGATATGGGTGAATCGGTGAAGATCGCAGATCTTGCTCGGAACTTAATTAATTTATCTGGTTTAGAAGTCAAAGATAATGACAATCTTGGTGGCGATATTGAAATACTATGCACAGGCCTCCGCCCTGGTGAGAAGCTTTATGAAGAGTTACTTATTGGAGACCATGTGGGTAAAACAGAGCATGAGCGGATAATGACTGCCCATGAAGTTTTTTTACCATTAAACGAGTATAACGATCTGCTTGATAAATTAGATTCAGCATGCAACGGATTTGAGCATGAAACAATTCGCCAATTATTAATCGACGCTCCTACGGGGTTTTCTCCTGTAGACGGAATTGGTGATTTAGTGTGGAAAGCGGGGAAAGTTGAGAGTAGCCGTTGTTGTAATTAATCGTTAGAGTGACCGTTTATTTTCCCATTTTTACAGATGAAGCTGACTCTTGTTATCCTAGGCATAGAGCAATAAGAGCCAGCGTATCGTCACTACTTTTCATTTGATTTATAATCAACTCAGTTAAATTCCCCTAAGGATAACAATAATGAAAATTGCCATTGCAGGTACAGGTTACGTTGGCCTTTCAAATGCAGTGCTATTAGCACAGCATAATGAAGTGATTGCGGTTGATATCATGGCGGAAAAGATTGAGCTAATTAACAATAAGCAGTCACCGATTTCAGATGTAGAGATTGAAGACTTTCTTGCCAATAAAGAATTAAACCTAATAGCAACGCTTGATAAAGAACTGGCATACAAAGAGGCTGAGTATGTCATTATTGCGACACCAACTGATTATGACCCCGTGACTAACTATTTTAATACAGGTTCAGTTGAAGCGGTGATTAAAGACGTAATGGCGATTAACCCAAATGCGGTGATGGTAATTAAATCGACTGTTCCTGTGGGTTATACGGAGCGTATTAAGCAAGAGCTAGCGTGTGACAACATTATATTTTCACCTGAGTTCTTACGTGAAGGTCGTGCTTTGTTTGATAATCTTCACCCTTCTCGCATTATTGTGGGTGAGCAATCTGATCGTGCGCAAGTGTTTGCTAATTTATTGGTGCAAGGGGCGATTAAAGATAATATTGATGTTTTATTAACGCACTCAACAGAAGCGGAAGGGGTGAAGTTGTTCTCTAACACGTACCTCGCTTTACGTGTGGCTTACTTTAATGAACTAGACTCTTACGCTGAAGCGCATGGGTTGGATGCTCGTCAGATCATTGAAGGTGTTGGTTTAGATCCTCGAATTGGCAATCACTACAATAATCCCTCGTTTGGTTATGGCGGATATTGCTTACCAAAAGACACCAAGCAGCTATTAGCAAATTACCAAGAAGTCCCAAATAACATTATTGGTGCGATTGTAGATGCAAACCGCACTCGTAAGGACTTTGTTGCTGAGTCAATCATGAAGCGCAACCCTAACGTTGTGGGTATCTATCGTTTAATTATGAAAGCGGGATCGGATAACTTTCGAGCTTCTTCAATTCAAGGCATCATGAAACGCTTGAAAGCCAAAGGGGTTGAAGTGGTTGTGTATGAACCTGTCTTGAAAGAAGCGGATTTCTTTAATTCACGTGTTATTGAAGATTTGAATGAATTTAAACAAGTCTCTGATGTGATCGTATCAAATCGTATGATGGAAGAACTCGCAGACGTTGAAGGTAAAGTGTATACCCGCGATTTGTTTGGTAGTGACTAAAAGCAGGGCGCTTCGCTCCGAGAGACGAGGACGGACTTCGTCCTATAGCGGCGAGTAAGAGCTTAAAAGAGAGAGCGGATATGACTGATTTGGTTGTATCCGCTTTTTTTGCTCTTATTCGAAGTGGTTTAGTTAGTACAACGTATCGTTTCTAGTTATGAATAATCAATCCCTCTCAACTTCCCCCTTATATTAAAATGATGCAGCCGAGTGATAATGTTGATAAAGGGGAAAAGCATTTCTCCTCAATCTTGCAAGTGCCGCGCCCTGAATGCGGTTTCTAGTCATGCTATATTATCCAAAGAAAATAAATAACAATGGATTGGTATATGAACTACGATATTTTTAATGGTGATGCTGATGGCATTATTGCGCTTCTTCAACTTCGTTTTGCTTATCCACAAGAATCTATCTTAGTGACGGGTATTAAACGTGATATCCAATTGGTTCAAAATATTACGCCTCAAGCAGGGGATAATGTCACTATTTTAGATCTCTCAATGGAAAAGAACATCGTAGCCCTAAAGCTCATTTTAGAGTCTGGCGCGGCGGTATTTTATGCCGATCACCACCGCTCTGGTGATATTCCTGAGCATAATAATTTATCGGCTTATATCGATTTAGATGCGAATGCGTGCACAGCTTTGATTATTGATAATCTGCTCGGCGGTCAATTCCATGACTGGGCAATTACCGCAGCCTATGGTGATAACTTAATAGCAAAAGCCGACGAGCTTGCAGAGACTGCTGGATTTTCTTTAAAGCAAAAATTAGAGCTTAAAGAATTGGGGACATTAATTAACTATAATGGCTATGGGGCGAAGGTTGAGGATTTGCATTTTGAACCGGCCGAGTTGTATCAAGCGTTGTTAAAGTATCCATCCCCTTTTGATTTGATCGCTGATACAGAGTCTCCATTTTATACGCTTAAAAAGGCGTATTTATCCGATATGGATAATGCATTATCGATTGAAGCTCAGTACAAAAGTGAGAAATTGAGCGTATTTGAACTGCCAAATGAAGCATGGGCTCGTCGTATTAGTGGGGTATATGGTAATCTTCTCGCAAATAAATACCCGAACTCGGCACATGCGGTATTAACGCAAAATGTGGATGGCACGTATATGGTGTCACTGCGAGCGCCGCTGAATAATAAACAAGGTGCAGGAGAGATCTGTAGCTCGTTTGCAACCGGTGGTGGACGTGAAGCCGCGGCAGGAATTAATGCATTGCCGAAAGAGTCAATTGCAGAGTTCGTTACTGTGGTTGAGAGTAAATATTAGAGCGTAAAGCAAAAGCGTAGGATTCAGGTTTCAGGAAGATCAAAAGCGAGATTAGAACTCGGATTGGTCGTGGTTGTTGCAACGACCACAATACTGTTCCTTCCCTTAATAAGGGGGAGGATCTAAAAGCCAAAAGCGACCTCCTTTGAATTCCGCGAGCGTAGCAATCTGAATTTTATTTAACAAATTTATAATATTTTGAATATTGAAGCGGATACTACTCGCTTTTAAAAAATAATAATTAGGACACAAAATGAATATTTTAGTCACTGGCGGCATGGGCTACATCGGTAGCCACACATGTGTACAAATGATTGAAGCGGGCTTAACGCCAATCATTCTAGATAACTTATACAACAGTAAAGAAGTGGTGCTTGATCGCATTGAAGCTTTGGTTGGTGTAAAACCTAAATTTTATGAGGGTGATATTCGTGATCCTCAAATCTTAGCAACCATCTTTGCTGAAAATGAAATTGATAGTGTTATTCACTTTGCTGGTTTAAAAGCGGTGGGCGAATCGGTTGAAAAACCAATCATGTATTACGATAACAATGTTTCAGGTACGTTAGTATTAGTTGAAGCGATGCGTAAGGCGGGGGTTAACAGCATTGTATTTAGCTCATCAGCAACCGTTTATGGTGACCCTGCATCTGTGCCAATTAATGAAAACTTCCCAACATCAGCAACGAATCCGTATGGACGTAGTAAGTTGATTGTTGAAGAGTGCTTAACTGATATTCAAAAAGCGCACCCTGAAATGAGCGTGACATTATTGCGTTACTTTAATCCTGTTGGCTCTCATAAATCAGGCACCATGGGTGAAGACCCACAAGGTATTCCAAATAACCTAATGCCTTTCATCTCACAAGTGGCTGTTGGTCGTCGTGAGTTTTTATCGGTATTTGGTGATGATTACCCAACCGTTGATGGAACTGGGGTTCGTGATTACATTCATGTTGTTGATTTGGCTGATGGTCACTTAGCGGCTCTGAAATACAAAGGTAAAGAAGCGGGTCTTCATATCTATAACTTAGGCACAGGTAAAGGCTACAGTGTTTTACAGATGGCAGAAGCGTTCTCTAAAACGGCTGGGGTTCCTGTTCATTATAAAATTGCGCCACGTCGTCCGGGTGACATTGCTGAATGTTGGGCTGACCCTGCGAAAGCTCGTGAAGAGTTGAAGTGGGAAGCGAAGTTGTCTCTTGATGATATGACAGAAGATACGTGGCGTTGGCAGTCGAATAATCCAAAAGGGTATTAAGAGCGGAAGAGTGCTAGTGGGGTAAGAGTGGTCCAGTAGTTCTATGGTTAAAGATTAAAAGAAAGATCAGGGTTTAGATCAGTCGCAGGCTCCCTTGCTGAGTTAAGGGGGATCGTTGTGGTTTCAGCGAGTGCAATACGTTCCCTCCCCTTAATAAGGGGAGGCTTAGGGAGGGGGTGTTACGATGAAGGTGAAATCGAGTGCATAGTTAACTTGATTTATATGCTGTTAGTTCTTGACCCCCTCCCAGCCTCCCCCTTATTAAGGGGGAGGAGCAAAGAGTCAAAGCACCTCCCTCTGAACTCTTGCACTTGTTCTACGCTTTTCCTGAAACCTAAAACAAAAAATGCCCACAGGCCATAAAACCTGTGGGCATTTTAATTTATCGCCTATCTAAAACTCTTATTTAAAAAGAATCTCACCTGACATTTCAGCAGGAATTGCTGTATCAGTTAGCGCTAGCATAGTTGGAGCTAGGTCAGACAGTTTACCGCCTTCTTTAAATTCAATCTCTTTGCTACCTACGTAGATAAGAGGAACTGGAAGGTTAGTATGAGCGGTGTGAACGCCACCTGTTTCAGGGTTGATCATCATTTCAGCGTTACCGTGATCGGCAGTGATAAGCATTTGACCATCAACTTCTTTGATAGCTTCAACCACTTTACCGATACACTCATCTAGAGCTTCCATTGCTTTAACAGCAGCTTCGTATACGCCAGTGTGGCCAACCATGTCACAGTTAGGGAAGTTACAAATGATAGCGTCATATTTACCAGATTTGATTGCTGCAACTAATTTTTCTGTTAGCTCAGGTGCGCTCATTTCAGGTTGTAGATCGTAAGTTGCTACTTTTGGAGAAGCAACAAGTTGACGCTCTTCGCCTTCAAACTCGTCTTCTTTACCGCCGTTGAAGAAGAAAGTAACGTGTGCGTATTTTTCAGTTTCAGAAATACGTAGTTGAGTTTGACCTTCTTTAGATAACCACTCGCCGTAGGTGTTCTCTAGAGACGCAGGAGAGAACGCGCAAAGAAGAGGAATGTTTGCAGCGTATTGAGTCAGCATCACAAAATCGATTGCTGGGAATACGTTACGAGCAAAACCATCGAAATCAGGAACGAATGCACGTGTAATTTCACGAGCACGGTCAGCACGGTAGTTCATGAAGATTACCGCATCGCCATCAACGATTGCTGCTGATTCTTCGTCTTCTGCTTTGATTTCAGTTGCTTGTACAAACTCATCGTTTTCTTCACGAGCGTAAGCCGCTTCAAGACCTTCAACCGCTGAATCAAAAGTGAATACTGCTTTTGCTTCAGTCATTAGGTCGTAAGACTTTTGTACGCGATCCCAGTTATTATCACGGTCCATTGCGTAGTAACGACCAATTAGAGAAGCAACACGGCCTTTGCCTAGTTTAGCGAATAGCTCTTGGAAGTTTTTCAAAGAGTTTTCAGCTGAACGAGGTGGAGTATCGCGTCCGTCTAGGAAGCAGTGTAGGTAGATTTTTTCTGCGCCACGTGCTGCTGCCATTTCTACTGCTGCGTAGATGTGATCTTCATGAGAGTGAACGCCACCTGGAGACATAAGGCCCATGATGTGTACAGCTTTGTCTGCTTTAACTGCTTTGTCGATAGCGTTAACTAGCGTTTCGTTTTCTTGGAATTCACCATCAGAGATAGCTTTAGTGATGCGAGTAAGATCTTGATATACAACACGACCAGCGCCGATGTTTGTGTGACCTACTTCAGAGTTACCCATTTGACCATCAGGTAGACCAACGTCCATACCAGATGCAGAAATCAGTGTATTTGGTCGAGTAGCCATTAGGCCATCAAGAACTGGAGTATTTGCGTTTGTGATTGCGTTATCTGCTTGAGCTTCACGGTGACCGTAACCATCAAGAATAACTAGAGCCATAGGCTTTTTAGCTGACATAAAGGTGTTCCTCGTCAATAACTTAATAAATTCGAATAAATAACTTTGTGTAATTTTACTACAAAGTGAGTAAAGGGGCCAGAAACTATACGCTGCGCTAGCTAGAGACTAGATCGCTTCGCTCCTATAAAAGCAAAAGCTAAGAGCAAAGAGTTCAGAGGTGATTGCTGTTGCTTTTAGCTCCTCCCCCTTACTAAGGGGGAGGCTGGGAGGGGGTCAAGAACTAACAGCGTCTAATCAAGTTGGATTTGTATTCAATTCAACCATCATCACAACAACCCCTCCCTAACCCTCCCCTTATTAAGGGGAGGGAACTGTATATCATTTGCTGCAATTACCGCGATCACCTCTGAACCCTAAGAGCTTATCGTCTCTAGTAACTTACTGCGCTTTATGTAAATCCAAGCCGTGGTACCACCAAGAATATTCCCTATAGCAATGCCTATAAATAAGCCTTCCATACCATAATAATGACTACCAACCCATGCGGTTGGAAGCGTAAATATAAATAATCGCATGAAGCTCCAACTGAAAGAATGCAACGGTTTTTGCATCGCATTTAAGCTACTGACTAGCACCATGATGATGCCTTGAAATCCATAACTGAACGGAACACAAATTAGATACATCCATAATCCATGTTGGACTAAACCATCCTGACTAAATAAGTGGGACAGCGGAATACTTAATGGAACAATTAAAATATAAAGAAATAATTGGAATAATACGGAAAATTTTACGGCCAGAAAGATGGCTTCTTTGACTCTTTCTGGCTGTTTTGCTCCTAGGTTCTGAGCCACAAAAGGACTTAATGCTGAGGTGAGAGAGATCATAACAAGCAGCATTAATGATTCGACTCGTTGCGCTGCACCATAAGATGCGACGGCAACGGTTCCTTGGCTGGCAAGCATCATCATTAAGATGGCCCCTGAAATAGGGTTTAACGCGGTCGATAAACCGGCAGGAGTTCCTATCGAAAGTATTTGCTTCCAATCACTAAATAGTGATGACATCTTCGGCAGAGCAAGTAGTTTTACTTTGTGGGTTAGTACATAAAAAGAGGCACATAAAGCCCCAAACCAACTGATGCCACTGGCGATAGCCGCGCCTTTGATCCCCAACTCAGGAAAAGGGCCATAACCAAAGATAAGTAATGGGTCGAGTATGCCGTTGATTAGCCCTGCGAGCATCATGATTTTCGCGGGTGTGGTGGTATCTCCGGTCGCTCGTATGGCACTGTTGCTCGACATTGGTATCACAAGAAGTGGAATAGTGAGGTACCAAATTGACATATATTGGTGGATCAATGGAATGAGTTTGTCTTCAGCGCCAAGTAAACGAAAAAGTGGATCAATGGTAAAGAAACCAATGAAGCAAGCGATGATGATTAACCCAATGGCGAGTATTAAGCCATGAGTCGTGAGTTGCGCGGCATGACGACTGTTGCCTTGACCTAATAAGCGGCCAATAGAGGCTGATAGCCCAACCCCAATACCCATCGTGATACAGTTAACAGCAAACGTCACTGGAAAGGTAAAGCTGACTGCTGCAAGCGCATCAGTCCCTAAAAGAGAAATGAAAAAAGTATCAACAAGGTTGAAAAGTAATATCGCCACCATGCCAAACACCATTGGTGTCGTCAGTTTTAATAAGATGTCTGCGATGGGTTGAGTGAGTAAACCGTGTTTATCTTGCATGACATTCTCGCATGGTAGTGGGATGAGTAGTGTATAGGAAATAGGGACGAGATTCGAGGACGCTGCGCTCGAGGGGCGAGGAAAAGCGAAGAGCTAAGAAGGGCAGATTTCAGAGGTGATCGTTGTTGTGACAATACGTACAATACAGTTCCTCCCCTTGATAGATGCACTGTTGAGATTGGAAATATTGATATAAGGGGAGGCTAGGAGGGGTTGTTAGTGATGAGTTTGAATTTACCTTCATAATTAAGAAAATATGGTCAACCCCTCTAGCTCCCCCTTGTATTGACTATGTAGGTCTCATCAAAATAGTACTTAAGGGGGAGAACCTTCTTTGTCGTTGTGATTACAGTATTCGCAATACAGTTCCTCCCCTTGATAGATGCACTGTTGAGATTGGAAATGTTGATATAAGGGGAGGCTAGGAGGGGTTGGTAAGTATAGCCTCTAGTTCTTTAAATATTTGCACCATAAGCCCTTGCAATCCCCCCCAAAAAACCCCATTAATAAACCAAAGCCAAATCATGGCACTTTATTCTTAAATGGAACATTATCAGGAGATACGAGCAATGAATATCCGTCCTTTACATGACCGAGTGATCGTTGAACGCCAAGAAGCTGAATCAAAATCTGCAGGCGGCATTGTATTAACAGGTTCAGCGGCTGAGAAATCAACTCGCGGTATTATTCTAGCTGTTGGCAATGGCCGCATCTTAGAAAATGGTTCTGTACAGCCATTAGACGTAAAAGTAGGCGATTCAGTGATCTTCGCAGAAGGTAACATCAAGGCAGAAAAGATCGACGGTAAAGAAGTGTTGATCATGTCTGAATACAACATTCTGGCTATTGTTGAATAATAAGCACTCGTTGAGTAATTCGATTTTCGAACTCTGCTATTTTCGATACTACTAAAAGCGATATTAAGAAAAGAATTTAAAAAGGAAAGTAAAGATGGCTGCTAAAGACGTTAAATTTGGTAATGACGCACGAATCAAAATGCTAGAAGGTGTAAACGTTCTGGCTGATGCGGTAAAAGTAACATTAGGTCCTAAGGGTCGTAACGTTGTTTTAGATAAATCATTTGGCGCACCAACGATCACTAAAGATGGTGTTTCTGTTGCACGTGAAATCGAGCTTGAAGACAAGTTCCAAAACATGGGCGCACAAATGGTTAAAGAAGTGGCTTCGCAAGCGAATGACGCGGCGGGCGACGGAACAACAACGGCGACAGTTCTTGCTCAAGCAATCATTGCTGAAGGCCTAAAAGCCGTTGCTGCTGGCATGAACCCAATGGATCTTAAACGTGGTATCGACAAAGCAGTAATTGCTGCCGTTGAAGCACTTAAAGAGCTGTCTGTACCATGTGCTGATACAAAAGCTATCGCGCAAGTAGGTACTATCTCTGCAAACTCTGATTCGACTGTTGGTAACCTTATTGCTGAAGCAATGGAAAAAGTAGGTCGTGATGGCGTTATCACTGTTGAAGAAGGTCAAGCTCTTCAAGACGAATTAGACGTTGTTGAAGGCATGCAGTTCGACCGCGGTTACCTATCTCCATATTTCATAAACAACCAAGAAGCGGGTTCTGTTGATCTAGAGAGCCCATTCATCTTGCTTGTTGATAAAAAAGTATCAAACATCCGTGAATTGCTTCCAACTCTTGAAGCAGTAGCGAAAGCATCTCGTCCTCTTCTAATCATCGCTGAAGATGTTGAAGGCGAAGCGCTTGCTACTCTAGTTGTGAACAACATGCGTGGTATCGTTAAAGTTGCAGCGGTTAAAGCTCCTGGTTTTGGTGACCGTCGTAAAGCAATGCTACAAGATATTGCAGCATTAACTGCGGGCTCTGTAATTTCAGAAGAGATCGGTCTAGACCTTGAAAAAGTAGTTCTTGAAGATCTTGGTCAAGCGAAGCGTGTAACTATCACGAAAGAAACAACAACTATCATCGATGGTGCTGGTGATGAGGCTATTATCTCTGGCCGTGTTTCTCAAATTCGTCAACAAATCGAAGATGCGACATCTGACTACGATAAAGAAAAACTTCAAGAGCGTGTAGCTAAACTTGCTGGCGGTGTTGCAGTAATCAAAGTGGGTGCGGCGACTGAAGTTGAGATGAAAGAGAAGAAAGACCGTGTTGAAGATGCACTTCACGCAACTCGTGCTGCCGTTGAAGAAGGTGTTGTTGCTGGTGGTGGTGTTGCACTTATCCGTGCTGCGTCTAAGGTTGTTGGCCTTGAAGGCGACAACGAAGAGCAAACTGTGGGTATCCGTTTAGCACTTCGCGCAATGGAAGCACCACTTCGTCAAATCGTTAAAAACGCAGGTGAAGAAGATTCAGTTGTTGCTAACAACGTTCGCGCTGGTGAAGATAACTACGGTTATAACGCAGCAACAGGCGTTTACGGCGACATGATCGAGATGGGTATTCTTGACCCAACTAAAGTAACGCGTTCTGCACTTCAGTTCGCTGCATCAGTTGCGGGTCTTATGATCACAACAGAAGCAATGATCACTGATAAGCCACAAGATTCAGGTTCTTCTATGCCAGATATGGGCGGCATGGGTGGAATGGGCGGTATGATGTAATCATCCCCACAAACTGATTCGCTTTATAGTGTAATTTGTTTGAAAAGCCGAGGCAGAGATGTCTCGGCTTTTTTGTGCGTGTAGAAAGATCACCCCCTCCCAGCCTCCCCCTTACTAAGGGGGAGGGGCCGATTGTAGTTGTTGGTAATTTCAGCGAATACAATACAGTTCCCTCCCTTTGATTGATGATTTATTGAGATTGAGGATGTTGATATAAGGGGAGGTTAGGAGGGTTGTTAGTGATGGGTTTGAATTTATCTTCATAATTAAGGAAACATGAGCAACCCCCTCTAACTCCCCCTTATATTGATTATACCGACCTCATAACCCTAGCAATTAAGGGGGAGAACCGTTCTTTGTCGCTGTAATTTTTGCGATTATAATTCTGCCTGAAACCTCGCTTTTTGTTCTTACAGTGTCTAGAGCGAAGCGTTCTAGTCAGCGCAGCGTATAGTTTCCAGCAATCACCCTCAACCCTGCTATTAAAAACAAAAAAAACCGCAGATGCTTTCACATCTACGGTTTCAAATTGTTCACAGAGCCAAGTTCTTCCTCGCCCCTAGAGCGAAGCGTCCTCGGTTCTCGAATCTTAATTAAGCTTTTGCTTTAGCTGCTGCTTTAGCGATAGCTGCAAAGCTTTTCGCGTCAAGTGCTGCGCCGCCAACTAGAGCACCATCGATGTCTGGTTGTGCGAAGTAAGCTTCAGCGTTTTCAGGCTTAACAGAACCGCCGTATTGGATAACAACGTTCTTAGCAACTTCTTCTGATTTCTCAGCAATGTGAGCACGGATTTGGGCGTGAATGCGTTGTGCATCTTCAGCTGTAGCCGCTTTACCAGTACCGATAGCCCAGATTGGTTCATAAGCGATGATAGCGCCTTCAAGAGCTTCAACGCCTTGAGTGTTGATAACAGCGTCAAGTTGACGTGCACAAACAGCCATTGTTTCGCCAGCTTCGTTTTGTGCATCAGATTCACCGATACAAAGAACAGGAGTTAGGCCGTTTTCTTTTAGGAAAGCGAATTTCTTAGCAACAAACTCGTCTGATTCGTTGTGGTATTCACGACGCTCAGAGTGACCGATGATGATGTGTGTAGCACCAAATTCTTTCAGCATAGCTGGAGACATGTCGCCAGTGAATGCACCGCTGTTGTTTAGGTCAGAGTTTTGAGCACCTAAGATGATCGCGCTGCCCGCTTCAGTAAGCGTACGCTCAGCAAGGTCAATAAATAGTGCTGGTGGAGCAACTGCAACGTCTACGCCTGTAACGCCTTCAAGTTCAGCGTTAAGACCGTTTAGTAGATCAACAACCATTTCTTTGCTGCCGTTTAATTTCCAGTTACCCATAACTACAGGATGACGCATAGGATTCTCTCCAATTCAAATTAATGTAAAAAACTTGCGTAAAAATATAACAGATTTTACGACAGATTTAGTGTCTAAAATCATTTTTATGCATAATTTTAATGCTTTTATTTCGAAGTGCGAAAGATTATGAACTGAAAAGCGAAATATGTTGAGATTAATTTACGTGGAATGAAGTGTGATAACTTAGGCACTTTTTTATTGAGGGGATTGTAACTTAATCTCTTTCACTGAATGATGGAAAAGTAATCACTTTTATTCTGCTACACAAACAAGGAAGTAATGATGCCGCACTTAGTTATGGAATATTCAAATTCAGCAGACGAGCGATTAAATATGCAGGGCTTGTTAGAAGACTTACATCAAGTGGCGATAGATTCGGAACTGTTTTCTGTTGATGATGTTAAATCAAGGGCGATTCGAGTGCATTCATGGTTAGTTGGCGATAAAGGAAACAGTGTGGACTTTATTCACATTACCATCGAGTTACTGTCAGGCAGAACCACTGAGCAAAAAAGAGAACTCAGTCGAGCATTAATGGATGTACTAGCAGAACAGGCGAGCCATATTGATAGCCTCACGATTAATGTGCGTGATATGGAAAAAGAAAGCTTTCAAAAAGTGGGTCAATAAGTACGGCTGCGAGACAAAGCCCCTGCGTATTTTTTAATGTTTGATTTTACATTGAGCATTAGGAAATTGAATAATATCGGCGGCTTGATGCTCATCCATGGGTTTATTTAGGCAATTGGCAAAACGAACAAATTGCTTACCGAGTTCGTGTCCTAATAATATATTGATATGGTTAGGGTTATTGCCTCTTTTTATGACACGTTCTATATGACTTTGTTGAGCCAGTAATGGTCCTTGATGCTCTTCTGGAAGGCTTCCAATAAACTCCATACTTAATTGGTGGCGTAATGCCTCTAATTGTTCCGGATCCTTTTCTGCTAATGCTTTAAGTTCGTCAAATGAAGGTAAGACGGTTTGATAATAAGAATTAGGCATTGGCTGACTCCTTGTCTTTTTATAACAATACATTCAGCTTAGTCGGCTTTTTGATATTTGGAAAAGTGGGATGAGGGATATTTAAGGCATGTGTCTTTTTTGAGATGAAAGGTCAGGATTCAGGGCGCTTGCTTTTGACTTTAGCTCCTTCCCCTTACTAAGGGGGAGGTTGGGAGGGGGTCAGAACTTACAGCGCATAGATCAAGTTAACTATGAACTCAATTCAACCTTTATCGTAGTAACCCCTCCCTAATCCTCCCCTTATTAAGGGGAGGGGATTGTTTATTATTCGCTGTAACCACAACGATCCCCCTGAATCCAGCAAGGGAGCTTGCGACCGATCTGAAACTTGAATTCTCTTAAAATAAAAAACCGCAGATGCTCTCACATCCACGGTTCAAATTTACGTCACAGGAACTAGGCCCATAGGACCGATCTTCCCGCTTTTAATTAAAGAATAAAATCTCTAACTTCTTTGTCTTTACGCTCTAGGTAATGAATCGACTTAATGCGACGAATGGTACGACAACGACCACGGATAAGCAGCGTCTCAGTTGTCGCAATATTACCTTGGCGAGTAATGCCTTCTAGCAAATCACCTTTCGTGATCCCAGTTGCTGCAAATACAACATCATCGCTACGAGCCATGTCTGTCATTTTTAAGATAACGTTCGCTTCTACGCCCATTTCTTTGCAGCGCTTGAGTTCTTCTTCACCATAAGCTCGGTTTTCTTCTGTATCGCCTTTCACTTCGTGACGAGGAAGAAGACGAGCTTGCATGTCGCCATCTAATGCGCGGATAGCGGCAGCAGAAATTACCCCTTCAGGTGCTCCGCCGATACAGTACATTACGTCAACTTCACTGTCTGGCATACACGTTAGGATTGAAGCCGCAACATCGCCATCAGGCACAGCAAATACACGAACGCCCATTTTTTGCATTTTCGCGATCATGACATCATGACGAGGTTTAGCAAGTGTGGTTACAACTAGTGTATCCAGTGTTTTGCCTAATGCTTTAGCGACATTCTCTAAGTTTTCTTCGAGAGAAAGGTTAAGGTCGATTGCACCTTTAGCACCAGGACCAACAACTAATTTTTCCATATACATATCAGGCGCTTTTAAGAAACTGCCTTTTTCGCCAGCAGCAAGTACAGCAAGTGCATTGGATTGCCCCATTGCTGTCATGCGAGTTCCTTCAATTGGGTCAACTGCGATATCTACGGCATCACCACCGGTACCGACGGTCTCGCCGATATATAGCATCGGTGCATCATCGATCTCACCTTCACCAATAACAATCTCACCACTGATGTCAGTTTTGTTCAGAAGAGTACGCATTACTTCAACAGCAGCGCCATCGGCAGCGTTTTTATCACCACGGCCAAGCCATTTGTAACCAGCCAGTGCGGCACCTTCAGTAACTCGAGAAAAAGCCATTGCTAGATCGCGTTTCATATTTGCTCCGAATAATCGATGAATGGATAAAAATCGCGAAGATTTTATCACAACAAAAAAGGAAACGTTTGCTTTTTAGGTGAAAGAGTTATTTTTGATGAAATTTAAAGAAGATAATGGGACTAAAAATCATGTGGTTGAACTCAAATAATCAGGCTAAATTTCTAGTTTTAGTATGAGGTTCGTTTTAATCTTAAGAAATAAGGTCAGATGTTGGTTAAAACTGTCTTTTTTTTGTTCATATAATGCAATTTAATGAATAACACTATGGCAGAATTGCAATTGCTGAGTAGAATAGAAAACAAGTTTCGCAGGGAATCAATAATGCCCCTGCATTTCAATTAGAATTACAGTTAAGGTGGCAGGAATGTCTTTAGAAATATTAGAACAACTAGAAGCTAAAGTTCAGATGGCAGTAGATACAATCGCACTGCTACAAATGGAAGTTGAAGAATTAAAAGAAACGAACGCAGAGCTAACTCAAAATCTTGAGCAAGCAAATAACGGTCGTTCTGAAGTTGAGCAAGAAGCTCAGAAAGCACGTGATGAACAAGCTAGTTTTGAAGCTCGCATCCGTGGTTTATTAGGTAAGATGGAAGAAGTAGAGTAATAGAGCAGGGACGAGGACGCTTCGCTCGAGGAGTGAGGAAGAGCTGAGTTCTGTGAATTATTTGAAACCGTAGGTGTGAAAGCACCTGCGGTTTTTTTTTGATGCTAGAAACTATACGCTTCGCTAACTAGAGACTATAAAAGCAAAAAGCGAGGGTTCAGCTCTCAGGTTTCAGGAAGATATGAGGTAGTGCTTTGGCTTTTAGCTCCTCCCCTTTATCACAGTTGTTACTTGGTTGTGAGTATCAATATAAGGGGAGGTTGGGAGGGGTTGTCAATGATGAAGTTGAGTTTATCCGCATAACATGAACATGGCATAACCAACCCCCTCTAACTCCCCCTTGGATTGACTATGCAGATCTCATTGCAATGGCGATAAAGGGGGAGAACCATTCTTTGTCGCTGTAACTACAACGATCACCTCTGAATTCTGCTCTATTCTTCCTCACCCATCTCTTCTAACGGCTCTTGAGAAATGATAATTCCTGTTGAATCAGCATAAAGGTAGTCTTCAGGTAGAAAGGTAACGCTACCAAAATTGACGGCAACATCTATTTCACCGACATTTTTCTTTGCTGCACCCACAGGAATAGAAGCAAGCGCTTGAATGCCTAATTCTATTTCTTCTAGATAATCGACTTCACGTACACAGCCATAAACGATCAATCCTTCCCACCCGTTGTGTGCCGCTTTTGCTGCGAGATCAGCGTCAATCAATGCACGACGTAATGAGCCACCGCCATCAATTAATAATATACGACCTTCACCTTTTTCATCCAGTAGTTGGCTAATAAGTCCATTATCTTCAAAACACTTGATTGTCGTGATTTGTCCTGAGAATGAACTCTTTGCACCAAAGTGGCTAAACATTGGTTCAACAACATCAACTTGGTCTAAATAAATGTCACAAAGTGCTGAAGTATTATATTCCATCGTGAGGCTTACCTTCTGGTTGTGGTGGCAGTTAAACGTGTGAAGATTTTAATATACGTACTTTCTAGGTCATTACTATGACAAGTCTCAAGGTTATATAGATAAATACAAACCAAGTGAGAAGAAGATATTTGTGAATAAAGCACATTGCACGACCGTTCCCATCATTGGTCTAATGGCTTCGCCATCGGGTGCTCGCATCACTGAAATAACATGATTCAGTACAAAAGGTGCCGGGATTAAAAATAACCAACCAGCTAAAGAGTGGATTTGCGTTGCGCTAAATAGGGCGAGACACGTAAAGCTGATCGCGATGATGATGGCGTGATACTTACGACCCCAATTTGGACCCATGCGTACCGCCAGTGTCATTTTTCCACAGGCGGCGTCATTATCAATATCACGCAGATTATTAATATTTAAGACGGCAACAGCCAAAAGGCCACAAGCAATAGCAGGCAGAAGCAAAGAGGAGGATAAATGACCTGTTTGTAAGTAGTAAGTTCCTGCAACCCCCAGTAGACCAAAAAAGATAAATACTGAAATATCACCAAGTCCACGATACCCATAAGGTTTATCTCCCATGGTGTATGCGATAGCCGCGCCAATCGCTAAAAGACCAAGAATAATGAATCCGATAATGTCCATGGTTTGATGAAGAGAGCTAAAAACCAAGATTAAACCGCTGATAATGGTTAAGACAATATTAATACCAATGGCTTTCTTCATCGTAGCTTGAGTGACAAGGCCGGATTGCATGGCACGTTGTGGCCCAAGGCGTTCATCATTATCTGTGCCTTTTACTGCATCACCATAATCATTGGCGAGGTTGGATAAAATTTGCAGTAAAGTGGCGGTAACGAAGGCCATTATGGTAATGGTTGCAGAAGCATGGTTATTCCAATACGCCAGAGCCGAGCCGGTCATGATAGAGGCAAGCGCTAAAGGTAATGTTTTTGGACGGGCTGCACTGAGCCAAATAGCAAAAGGAGAAGTTTTCATGGCATCGCAAAAATAGTGAATAGACTCTCTATTATTCACTATTTTCGACACATACCCAAGTTTGTCACTGATCTTTTAATAAAGAGATTAACCAATCTTACCAGTTTCAATAAGTTGCTGAAGCAAAGGACGAATGATTAGCTCCATTGCAAAACTCATTTTACCGCCAGGAACAACCAACGTGTTATGACGTGACATGAAAGAACCATCAATCATTGCAAGTAAATAGGGGAAGTCGACATTGGCGATACCACGAAAACGAATAACAACAAAACTTTCATCTAAACTTGGAATGCCTTTGGCGTTTAATGGGTTGGAGGTATCAACCGTGGGTACGCGCTGAAAGTTAATATGAGTACGTGAAAACTGTGGTGTGATGTAATTTAGATAATCATCCATTGATCGAACAATAGAATCCATCACGGCTTCACGAGAATGACCACGATCACGGGTATCTCGAACAAATTTCTGAATCCATTCAAGGTTTACAATCGGCACCATTCCAATCAATAGGTCGACATGCTGTGATACATTGATATCCCCATCAACGACGCCACCATGAAGGCCTTCATAAAAAAGGACATCGGTGTTATCTGGCAGTTCTTGCCATGGGGTAAAGGTTCCGGGCATTTGATTAAAAGGAACCGCTTCATCAAAGGTGTGAAGATAACGACGGTATTGTCCGCTGCCATCAATACCATATTGGTGGAAAAATTGTTCAAGGGCAGGAAAGTCGTTTGCTTGAGGGCCAAAGTAGCTAATGTGCTTACCTTGTTCTTTTGCTTTACGGATCTCGACATCCATCTCTGGACGAGTAAAGCGGTGAAAGCTGTCACCTTCAAGCCATGAGGCTTTTATATCCATCATGTTGAACATTTTACGGAAAGCTTCTGAGGTGGTGGTAGTGCCGGCGCCAGATGAACCAGTCACGGCAATAATTGGATGTTTAGCGGACATGACAAACCCTGTCTATTTTCCTTAATTGGGAAGATGTTATAACAGGGTTGATTTAAATGATACGTTATAGTTTAAAAATTGTGAGTGATTTGGTGACGTAATTACTCAAAGTCGTGATTGGTCATATTTGGGTTGAAACGGGCTTTGGTTTGAATATCTACCGTCTCATGAAGCTCTGAAAATACCACCATGGCGTCACCATTTTTGAGCAGTAGTTTAACCTGCTCTATCTTGTCTTGATGGCTGCATTCCATTTCTCCATAATCCGTGCCTTCTCGCAGTACAAATTCTGAAATTAAATTTTCTAGCGTATCTGGAGCAATGTCTTGCCAAGGAATGATCATACTTCTATCTAATCCTGATCTAAATTAAAGAGCGTTACACAACAGTTTGAAACCACCGATTTACGGTGTCTTCTAGCCAAAAGTTTGGTTTGGTCATTGAGCCATTAATAAAGCCAACATGGCCCCCATGTTCCGTGAGTTGATAGTGTACACAGTTAGGAAGAGGATGAGTAGGGATCACCGCGGTTGTCATAAAAGGATCGTCTTTGGCGTGAATGATCCGTGTTGGAATGTTGATGTCATTGAGAAATTGTAACCCGCTGCATTGCTGATAATAATCTTGGGCATCGGCATAGCCATTGAGGGGGGCGGTGATTAAATTATCAAATTGCAGTAAGTCAGGAATGTCGGCAATCATGTCTTTGTCTAAACCAACGATATGTTTTCTTGTGCTAGTTAACTTTTTGATGCTATTGGTTTTTAATGAACGTAACAAATACCCTTGGTATACACGAGAGAATCCTTGTTGAATTCGCTCTGAACACGCCGATAAATCTAAAGGTGCGGAAATAATGGTGGCGGCATTGAGTAATGTATTCGAGTTATATTTTGCTAAGTAGTTAACCAACATATTGCCGCCAAGAGAAACGCCAGTAGCCACTTTGACTCGATTTGGAAAGCGGTCATGGATGGTTTCTAGGAAGAAACGAGCGTCTTCGGTTTCACCTGAATGATAGGCTTTTTCTAAGCGATTAGGTACGTCACTGCACCCTCTAAAATGCATCATTACCCCTAACCAACTTTGTTCTTTGGCTGCAGATAATAATCCATTCGCATAAGGACTTTCAAAACTTCCTTCTAACCCATGAAACAAAATGAACAGAGGTTTCTTACCTGCGGTGTTTGGATTTTCGCTCCAGGCTAAATCAACAAAGTCGCCATCGGGTAATTCGAGTCGTTGCCAATACGCCTTAAATAAGGGGTGACGGCGCAGCAATCGTGGTAATAAGGTTTGAATATGGGCGTTTGATAATCCGGTTATTGGCGTAAATTGATCCATCATAGGTCATCACTTATGGTCATTAAGGGTGTAATGTATAGAGTAAGTTTTGGGCATTAAGCGAAACACAATAAAGAGAAAGTAACGTTGAATGCGTTGATTGAGTTTGGTTTAAATCAATACGATGCAGTGTGTGTAATAGATCATGTTGTTGTTGCTTTTCTAACTGTAATTCAAAATTAAGGGCTTGTTGATAAAGCGTTTTTGACTCAGTAAGTTTGATGTTTTTTCTTAATGAACGATAAGAGATAAGTAGTGGGTCTGTATAAGAAAGGGCATCTTGAAGCTGATGGTGTTGTGTTTTTGAAATAGAAATGGCAAGTGAATCGAGCCATATGAATAAGAGCACTAAATTTACGTTACCAGAGTATTGGTCTTGAAGAGTAAGGCATGCTTGCTGTACACCTTCTTTTTTATAGTGGGATAGAGAAAAAGCCCAAAAGGCATCAGTGGTTAACTGCGCCTGTTGGGTTGGGGTCAATATTCCGTTATGAGCGGGCTTCATTTTCTTTTTCTTCAATTTGTTCTTGAAGATCCATCCACTCCATCTCAACATCTTCTAGCTCTGATTTTGCTGATGCTTGAGTTGCTAATACTTCGGTTAAGCGTTTTTTGTTTTCTGCTTCATACAGGGAGACATCACCCAATTCTTCTTCTGCTTTACTTATGGTGTTATTCAGAGCGTCCATTTTCTTTTCAAGCTTTGTTACTTCTTTACGCAATGGGGCGATTTGTTTTCTGAATTCAGCCTCTTTGCGTTTTTGTTCTTTTTTCTCAGCCGCACTTAAGCTGGTTGAGGCGCTTGGACTGTCTTGTTTATCTTGTTGCAGTTGTTCTTTACGCTCTGATTTATTTTGTTCTGTTAGCCACTTGTAGTAATCGTTTAAGTCACCATCAAAAGGCATGACTTGACGATCGTGAACGAGGTAAAGGTCATCCGTTGTTGCACGCAGTAGATATCTATCGTGGCTAACAATAACCATTGCGCCTTCAAAGGTTTGCAGCGCCATGGTTAAGGCTTGGCGCATGTCTAAATCAAGGTGGTTGGTTGGTTCATCGAGTAGCAGCATGTTTGGTTTTTGCCATACAACGAGAGCTAAAACTAAGCGTGCTTTTTCTCCACCAGAAAACGGACCCACTTTATCTAAGGCTTTTTCGCCTTTGAAACCAAAGCTGCCTAAGTAATCACGTAACTGTTGCTCGGTATGATTAGGGGCAACTTGCATTAGATGTTGCAGTGGGGTTTCTTCAACTTGCAGCGTTTCTAATTGGTGTTGTGCAAAATACCCAATCTTTACGCCTTGAGAATACGTGAATATGCCGCTTTGAGGTGCGAGTTCACCGGACAATATTTTGATTAAGGTCGATTTACCAGCGCCATTTCGACCTAATAGACCAATGCGGCTACCTGGAACTAAATTCAATCGAATTTGTTCTAGGATGGTATTGTTTTCGTAACCGGCACTTACTTCATCCATCATTAAAATTGGATTTGGCAAAGCATCAGGTTCTCTAAAATTAAACGTAAATGGGTTGTCTAATTGTGCAGGTAATACTTTTTCCATTTTCTCTAGTGCTTTAATACGACTTTGCGCTTGGCGAGCTTTAGAGGCTTTATAACGGAAACGGTCTATGTAGGACTGCATATGTGACATGTTCTTTTGTTGCTTCTGATATTTCGCTTGTTGCAGCACGAGTTTTTCAGAACGCTGGATCTCGAACGATGAGTAGTTACCGGTATATTCGTTTAGTTGCTGATTCTCAACATGAACAATGCGATTGATTACTGGATCCAGAAAATCGCGGTCATGAGAAATGAGCATTAAGGTGCCGGGGTAGTTTTGTAACCAACGCTCTAGCCACATAACGGCATCTAAATCTAAGTGGTTGGTTGGTTCATCGAGTAACAAAAGATCCGAACGGCAAAGTAGTGCTTGAGCTAAGTTTAAACGCATACGCCAGCCACCAGAGAATTGAGTTAAATTCCAATCCATCTGTTGTTGTGAAAAGCCTAAACCATTTAATAATTCAGCCGCACGTGAGTTAATGGTATAACCACCAACGATGTCGATCTTACTGTGTAATTCAGCAACTAATGTTCCGTTATCGGCTTCTTCGGCTTCGATGAGTTGAGCTTCTAAGTTGCGATATTCACGGTCGCCATCAATAACATAATCCAGTGCTTTACGCTCTAATGCCGGAGTTTCTTGCGCTACCCACGCGAGTTCCCAATGGTGAGGAACTCGATTTGAGCCGCCATCAACACTTAGTTCGCCTTTAATTAAGGCAAAAAGAGTGGATTTACCACAGCCGTTTTTTCCGACCAAGCCAACTTTATCACCAGGGTGAATGGTTGCTGATGCTTGTTCTAATAATGGCTTCCCGCCACGAAGTAATTGAATGTCTGAAAAAGTAATCATGCTGTGGTGTTCATCTCTTTATTGGCTAAATGTAGAATACGAGGAGCATAGTAGGCGGAAGAGGGAAGATTGTCGATATGGAAATAGTCTGTATGATGGAGGCAATGACTCATTTAGAACAATAAAAAGAGAAGTCTGAAAGGAATTTATGACTCAATCTAATGACGTGCTATTAACATCCACTCCGTTGCCAAAAATATTGGTTATCCTCGCGCATCCCGATCCAGAACATTCGATGGCAAATAAAGCCATTTTAGCGGCTTACCAGCAGTTGCCCCATGTAACCGTACATGATTTATATGCTACTTATCCTGAATTTTTTATTGATGTTGTGTACGAGCATGAATTACTCGCACAGCACGATATTATTGTTTTTCAACATCCGTTATATCTTTATTCTTGCCCTTCTCTGTTAAAAGAATGGATGGACTGCGTACTTGGAAAGGGATTCGCCTATGGTGAGGGAAATGCGCTAAAAGGTAAGCAGTGGCGTAGTGTGATTACTGCGGGTGGTATTGAAGAGGCATTTTCTGAGACGGGTTATAACCAACATTCAATGGATGATATTTTAATTCCGTTTAAGATCACGGCGGCGTTGTGTCAGATGGAATGGATAACACCATCAGTGCAATATTGGGCACGTAAAATTACGATAGAAAAAAGACAGTCTTATATTAATGATTACAGAAACTGGTTATTAAATCCTAAGGGAGAACTCTAATGGCAGGCGATTGGCTACATACCAGTGCGATATTTTTAGCTGCTGCTGTGGTTACGGTGCCATTGGCTCAACGATTTGGCTTAGGGGCTGTACTCGGTTATTTACTCGCGGGCATCGCTATTGGACCGTGGGGATTACAACTTATTTCAGATGTTGATGCTATTTTGCACTTCTCTGAATTTGGCGTGGTGCTTCTTTTATTTTTAATAGGCTTGGAACTGAACCCCAATAAATTATGGAAAATGCGAAAACCTATTATTGGTTTAGGCGGCAGTCAGGTGGTGGTGACATCGTGTGTGATCACCGCTGCAATGATGTTTTATGGTTTGGCGTGGCAAGTCAGTGTCGTTATCGGTATGGGATTGGCTTTGTCTTCAACGGCCATTGCGTTACGAGTCATTGAAGAGCGGAAGTTATCTGATTCAGAAAGTGGTCAGTCAGGTTTTGCGGTGTTGTTGTTCCAAGATATTGCCGTCATTCCTATGTTAGCGGTATTGCCAGTATTAGCGGGTGGTGCAAGTGGTAATTGGCTCGATGGATTATGGATACTCGCCGGTGTCATTGGTATTTTTACGTTAGGGCATTTCTTATTACGTCCATTATTTAGTTATGTTGTTAAAAGTGGGGCGCGTGAATTGTTTACTGTAGCCGCGTTATTGCTTGTTATCGGTGTTTCGGCAGCAATGAAAGAACTTGGGTTATCCATGGCGTTAGGGGCTTTTCTCGCAGGTGTGTTATTGGCCGAGAGTGAATTTCGTCATGAATTAGAGGTTGCGATTGAACCATTCAAAGGATTGTTGTTAGGTTTGTTTTTTATTGCTGTTGGTATGTCGGTTAATTTAGGCTTATTACTTCAGTACCCAGTCGAAATAGCAATTGCCGTTACCTTATTAGTGGCATCAAAAGGATTTCTTCTTTACGGTTTAGCTCGAACTTTTGGAACGCAAGCCAAAGCCCGAAGCCAAATGGCGATGATTTTAAGCCAAGGGGGGGAATTTGCGTTTGTCTTGTTTACCGCGGCACAAATGGAAGGCTTATTGAGTAAGGAATTGACGGCGTTTTTATTAGTGGTGGTCAGTTTGTCTATGATGACGACGCCACTACTATTGATCGCTCAAGATAAATGGTTTGCAAGAACATTGAACCATGAAGAAGAGATGCCGTTATCTGATTTCACCCACGCCACCCAGCCAAAAGTGATCATAGCCGGTTTTGGTCGATTTGGTCAGATTGTCGGTCGTTTGTTGTTTGCGAATAAAATTAAGTTAACCATTTTAGAAGGGGATCCAAGTCAAATTCGTTTGCTGAGAAAATTTGGTTATAAAGTGTATTACGGTGATGCGACTCAAGTTGAACTATTAAGAGCCGCAGGAGCCGAAAAAGCAGAAGCAATCGTGATTTGTAAAACAGATCCTCAGAAGGTGATGGAGATTGTGGCGTTATGTAAACAACATTTCCCTCACTTAAAAATATTGGCTCGTGCTCGTAGCCGAGTAGAAGCGTATGAGTTACTCAATGAAGGGGTTGATCACTTTTCTCGAGAAACTTTTTATGGAGCCCTTGATTTAGGACGACAAACCCTCACATCTTTGGGTATGCATCCTTATCAGGCCAAGCGTGCAGAGTCGCATTTTAAAAAGTTAGATGTTGCTATGCTAAAAGAATTGTTACCATTGCATTCAGATGACAAAATTCTGGCTTCTAAAGCGAAAGCAGCTCGAATCGAGTTAGAAGAGATTTTTGGCTTGGAAATGGAAAGTGAACGTTCAAACCAGACTCACTGGGATTAATTTGCACAAGGATATTTACCGTGAAAAAAAGATTCATTGCGGGTGCAGTTTGTCCGTCATGTAAAGTGTCAGACACTCTACGTTGGTGGCAAGAAAGTAATATTGAGCATGTCGAATGTGTGGAGTGTGGTCATACTGATCGCAGAACCCCGAAATCGATAGAAACAAGCAAACACGCTCAAGATGATGTTATTGGTGTATTTAAACCTGAATAACGTTATCTTTGTGGCAATAAATATCATCCTTTAATGCGAAGTGCATCCGGAGTTAAAATGAAAATTGAAAAGAATGTTGTAGTTAGCCTTGCTTACCAAGTTAAAACTGAAGAAGGCGTTGTTGTTGATCAATCAACAGCTGAAGCACCTCTTGATTACTTACACGGCCACGACAATCTGATTGTTGGTCTTGAAAAAGCACTTGAAGGCAAAGTTGCAGGCGATAAGTTCAGTATCACTGTTGCCCCAGAAGAAGCGTACGGCGAGCACATGGATGAGATGATTCAACGTGTTCCTGCTGATGTATTCCAAGGCGTTGAGCAAATTGAAGTTGGCATGCGTTTTCTTGCTGACACCGATCAAGGTCCAATTCCTGTAGAAGTAACGGAAGTTGATGGCGACGAAGTTGTTGTTGATGGTAATCACATGCTTGCTGGTCAAACACTCGGCTTTGAAGTTGAAGTGATTGCAGTTCGTGCTGCGACTGAAGAAGAAGCAACTCATGGCCATGTTCATCAAGAAGGTGGCTGTGGTCACGATCACGGACACGACCATGATCACGAAGGCGGTTGTTGTGGTGGCGAAGGCCATTCTCACGAGCACAAAGAAGATCATGAGTGTTGTGGCAGCGGTAACTGCTCTAAGTAATTTAGAGGCAGAGCGCTTCGCTTGAAGACGCTACGCTAAAGGGCAGATTTGGTCCTTAAGAATTGAAAAGACCACAGGTGTTGAGCCTGTGGTCTTTTTTTTGATTTTAGGAAAGAGGGTCCATAGGATTTAGATCGCTGCGCTTGAAGAATTTAGGGGTGATCATGGTGATTTTAGCGAGTACTAGCTAGTTCCTCCCCTTGATTATCAATAATTATGTGATTGATAATGTTGATATAAGGGGAGGTTAGGAGGGGTTGTTAGCGATTAAGTGTAATTTTTGTATATTCCAAATGCTTTTATTACCAACCCCCTCTAACTCCCCCTTGTCTTAACTATTCCTATCTCATAATTATAGAGTTAAAGGGGGAGAACTATCTTTGTCGCTGCTATTAGAACAATTACTTTATGATCTTCTCAAGCGAAGCGTCTCAAGGCGAAGCCGTTTTAAGCATAGCGCCCTTTAGCAACTTGTTTGATCTTCCTGAAACCTGCTCTTAGTAATGCGGTGGTGGCGTTTCTTCTGATGCATCCGCCATACTTGACGTATCCATTGTTTTCATTTTACCTACGACAAATTTCATTTGAACTTGCATGTTGGTGATCAGCAATTGTTGTTGTGATAACGCATCGTTTAATTCATCAATTGTTTGTTCTTGGAACGCCATTTGGCATTCTAAATCACTGATTTTTAGTTCTAGTTGTTTTATGTCTGTTGTCATTCTTCTATCAACCACGCTTGAGCTATTCCGGCTGAGGTGGCTGAAATGACTCGTTGTTTTTTATCAATAGCGACATCATACACTACGGCTGTTGGTGGGCGTGCATCTTTTAGTGGTTCAGCTCGCCATTGTTCTTGTTTCTTACCTGAGGGTATATTCCATAATTTTATCGTGCCAGCAGGGGAACCGGTAACAAGATAATTGCCATCATTACTAAAACGGGCAGTAGAAAATACTTGCTGACGAGAAAAAGTGCTCAATGTTGATATTTTTTGACCGGTTTTTAAATTCCAAATAAAGCCTTTATTTCCACCATCGGCAGTTAATGCAAATTTTCCATCACGCTGTAAAGCAATGCGGCTCACTCGTTTTTCATGTTCAAAAGTATATATAATTTGCCCTGTAGTGGTATCCCAAAAATAAGCAAAATGGTCATTTCCTCCAGAGAGTGCAAATTTCCCATTTGCAGATAGGGCGACAGAGTTTACTTTTTCTCTATGAGCCAAAAACTCCAAACGGCGACCCGTTGCTAAATCAATATAAATCGCTTTACCGTTAGATAAGCCAAGTAGGACTTGCTGTCCATTACTTGAAATATCGACGTCACGGATAATGCCATCAGAAATGGACCATAATCCTTCAGATAGGCCCATACCTAAATCCCAGACCGCAAAATTAGTTTGGGTTGCCGTAATAGCAAAACGAGAGTTGTCTGAAATCTTAATGTGGGAGACGACAGAATTAAGTTGGTCTTGCTTACCAAAATACGTTAATTCTTTATTCTCAATGAGATCCCAAAAATGGAGGCCACTTTTTTTATTTAATTGAGGATTTTTATCTTTGGGGTGAGGTTTTACATAGAATAGAGCAAAACGTGCGTCTCTACTTAAAGCGAAACTGGTGGTTCCTTCAGGGGCCATCTCCCAACGTTGAACGTCAGAGTTATTAAAGAAACAGCCAGCTAATGTCAGTGTAATGACAAATATTGCAAGGTATTGAGAGATAACGCGCATCAAATTGAACTACTCGTTTGTAATGTGTCTATAAGTACTAGTATATTGTGATGAGCACTATTTCGCATCTTTATCTAAATAATTGAATAAGAAAATGAGGCAGCACCTCAAATAATTCGGAGTTTTGAAATGAAATCTATCTTTAAAGTATCGCTACTTGCTGCAACTGTTGCATTTGTTGTTGGTTGTCAAAAAGAAGAAGCACCAAAAACAGAGGCAACTACGTTACCTGCAACAATTGAAGCATCAGCAGAAGGCGCAACAGCATCAACATTTGCTTCTGAAGATGAAAAAGCGGGTTATGCAATTGGTGCATCATTGGCTAAATACTTAAACTCTAATTTAGAGAAACAAACAGAACTAGGTTTAGACCTGAAAAAAGCCGATGTGCTTGCTGGCGTAACGGATGTATTTAATGGTAAAGAACGTCTAACTGATGAGCAAATTCAAGGCGCTCTACAAGCATTAGATCAACGTGTTGCTGAAATCGGTAAAAAGAAAGCCGCAGCTGAATCTGAAGCAAACATTAAAGCAGGTGCAGATTACCGTGCTAAGTTTGAAAAAGAAGACGGCGTAATGAAAACTGAATCAGGTCTATTGTACAAAGTACTTACTCCTGCTGATGGCCCTAAACCAAAAGACACAGATACCGTCGTAGTTCATTACTCTGGTACGTTAATTGACGGCACTAAGTTTGATAGCTCTTACGATCGTAATCAACCAGCAACGTTCCCACTTAATGCTGTAATTCCAGGTTGGACTGAAGGTGTTCAACTTATGAATGTTGGTTCTAAGTACAAGTTCGTTATTCCTGCAGAACTAGGTTACGGCGCTCAAGGTAACCAAGCGATCCCTGCAAACTCAACATTGGTATTTGATGTTGAATTGCTAGAAATTAAAGACGCAGCAAAACCTGCAAAATAATCTTAGCGAAGATTAAATAATCTAAACTTTGTTTTAGATCACTGAATTAACCCCGGCACTTGCTGGGGTTTTTTATTTTCATGCAAATATTCTGATAAACTTGATGGAATTATTTTAAGCAACAGGTTCGATACCTATTTATTGTTATAAATCGGTATTAGGCACTCGTTGGGTAAACAGATATTAAGTTGGTGAATATGAACATTGAAACTGCTATAGAAGAGCGTTTATCTGAAATGAAGCCATTTACTGAATTTGATCATCATATCTTGCAGTCTTACGAAGCCGTCGTAGATGGTATCGCAAGTTTGATTGGCAATTATTGTGAAATCGTTCTGCATTCACTTGAAGATATAAATAAATCGGCTGTAAAAATTGCCAATGGTGAGAATACAGGCCGTAAAGTAGGTTCTCCAATTACGGATCTTGCTTTGCAAATGTTAAAAGATATTCAAAGATCAAAACGAAATTTTTCTCGTTCATACTTCACTCGTGCAAAGGGTGGTGTATTGATGAAGTCGATTACCATTGCGATCCGTAATGGTGACCAACGAATTATAGGCCTGCTTTGTATCAACATAAACTTGGATGCACCATTTTCTCAAGTACTGCAATCTTTTATGCCAAGTGAAGAAGCAAATGAAGCCGCTTCGAGCGTCAATTTTGCGAGTGATGTTGATGAACTTGTTGATCAAACGGTAAAACGTACGATTGATGAAATTAATGCAGATAAAGAAGTGGGCAATAATGCGAAGAACAAACAGATAGTGATTGATCTGTATGATAAAGGTATTTTCGATATTAAAGATGCGATTAATCGCGTGGCTGATCAGCTAAATATTTCCAAACACACTGTGTATCTTTATATTCGTCAAAGAAAAATAGAGGATGGTGAGAAGTGAGTTTAACTTATGGCATAGTCGTCAATGGTTCAGCTTATGGCACCCAAGCATCAAGACAAGCGTATCAGTTTTCTAAAGCTTTGATTGAACAAGGCCATACATTAAAGAAAGTCTTCTTCTATCAAGATGGTGTGTTAAATGCATCTGCGCTGATTTTACCTGCAAATGATGAAGTGAATATTACACAAGCGTGGCAACAACTTGCGAGTGAACATTCTATTGAGTTGGAAACTTGTGTTGCGGCGGCACTGCGTCGTGGTGTGATAGGGGAAGAAGAAGCAAACCAGCACAAACTTTCTCAACACAATTTAGCATCAGGTTTTCAACAGGCAGGACTCGGTGGTTTAGCGACTGCGTTGTTACGTTATGATCGTGTAATTCAATTTTAATCGCTTGGTTATCAGTCATTAGGAACATAATGAATAGACTTGGATTTGTATTTCAAAGCTCACCGCATTCAACGACGCAAGGAAGAGAGGGGCTGGATGCTATTTTAGCCGCATCTGCTTATAGTGACGATATTCGCATATTTTTCGTTGGTGATGGGATTTTACAATTACTTAAATCACAAAAACCAGAGATGATTTTATCTCGTGATTATATTGCAGGGTTTAAAATGCTGGAATTGTATGATCTCGAAGATATATTTGTCGACAAAGCGGCATTAGCAAATCGTGGTATTACAGAAAGTCATTTATTGATAGATGCTCATCTTATTTCTATTAAAGATTTAAATGAAAAATTGTCACAATGTGACCAAGTAATGGTGTTTTGAGGGGAACGTATGCTTCATATTTTGACTAAAGTAGAAAACCTTCAAACAGTGCGAGTGAATGAATTACCGATTAATAAAGAATCAGATATAGTACTTTTAACGAAAGATTGCGTATATGCAGGCATTAATGATCATAAAGATCATTCTGTGATCCTTTCTTTTAAGCAGTGTTATATTTTGCAAGAAGATGCAGAGGCAAGAGGCGTTTTATCACTAATTAATAATAAAATTCAATTAGTTAATTACTCTTCTTTTGTTGTTTTGACCCAAGAGCGCTCACCGACAGCGACTTGGTAACTGTACGTGTTTTTGTCTAAATAACAGTTATTTTTAAATTGTTTATTAATAGTGCTGTATATTTCTTGACACATATCACGTTCAGCCTTAGAATTTCGCGTCCCTATTTCTATAGGGCTATAGATTTTTCAAAAGTTTTCGAACCCCTAATCAGGAGCTATTTTAATGGCAACTATTAATCAGTTGGTACGCCAGCCACGTGCAAAGCAAGTTGTTAAAAGCAACGTGCCTGCGCTAGAAGCGTGTCCACAAAAACGTGGTGTATGTACTCGCGTATATACTACTACTCCAAAAAAACCGAACTCAGCATTACGTAAAGTATGTCGTGTTCGTCTAACTAACGGCTTTGAAGTTACTTCATACATCGGCGGTGAAGGTCACAACCTTCAAGAGCACTCAGTTGTTCTTATCCGTGGTGGTCGTGTTAAAGATTTACCAGGTGTGCGTTACCACACCGTTCGTGGTGCACTTGACTGTGCAGGCGTAAACGATCGTAAGAAAGGTCGTTCTAAGTACGGTGTGAAACGTCCTAAGTCTTAATGGAATCCGTTAAGTAAGGCCAAACACTATATATTTGTAATTTGAAGAAACTGAAAAGTTTTGGATAACCTGAAGACAACAACGGAGATATTCCATGCCACGTCGTCGCGTAATAGGCCAACGTAAGATCCTTCCAGATCCTAAGTTCAAATCTGAACTGTTGGCAAAATTTGTAAACATCGTAATGGTTGACGGTAAGAAATCAACTGCTGAAAAAATCGTTTACGGTGCACTAGAATTAATGGCTGAGAAATCTGGTAAAGATCACTTAGCTGTATTCGAAGAAGCTCTTGAAAACATTCGTCCATCGGTAGAAGTTAAATCTCGCCGTGTGGGTGGTTCAACTTACCAAGTTCCTGTAGAAGTACGTCCGGTTCGCCGTAACGCACTTGCTATGCGTTGGTTAGTTGAAGCTGCGCGTAAGCGTGGTGAAAAATCTATGGCTCAACGTCTTGCTAACGAAATGTTAGACGCGTCTGAGAACAAAGGTACTTCGGTTAAGAAACGTGAAGACGTTCACCGTATGGCCGATGCTAACAAAGCGTTTGCTCATTACCGCTGGTAATACCGAAGGTGCAGCAGTTCTTGCTGCACCTTACTTCCTTCTTTCCCATTTAGTTATACACTTAGTTATTATTGCTATTTCAGTGCAATTGCGTCGGAAATAGCAATAATCCCTAAGATAAGAGGATACAACTGTGGCTCGAAATACACCTATTGAGCGCTACCGTAATATCGGTATCTGTGCCCACGTAGATGCAGGTAAAACTACAACTACTGAGCGTATTCTGTTCTATACTGGCCTTTCTCATAAAATCGGCGAAGTTCATGATGGTGCTGCTACCATGGATTGGATGGAGCAAGAGCAAGAGCGTGGTATCACGATCACTTCAGCTGCAACGACCACCTTTTGGCGTGGTATGGATGCACAATTCCAAGATCACCGTATTAATATTATTGATACTCCAGGGCACGTTGACTTCACTATCGAAGTAGAGCGTTCACTGCGTGTTCTTGACGGTGCTGTTGTTGTATTTTGTGCTTCATCAGGTGTTGAACCTCAATCTGAAACCGTATGGCGTCAAGCTGATAAATACGGCGTGCCTCGTATCGTCTTCGTTAATAAGATGGACCGTGCTGGCGCAGATTTCTTACGTGTGATTGAACAAATTAAAAATCGTCTTGGTGCAAATCCTGTTCCTATCCAATTAAACATTGGTGCAGAAGAAGATTTTGGTGGAGTAATTGACCTTATCAAGATGAAAACAATCAACTGGAATGAAGCCGATCAAGGCATGACTTTCTCTTATGAAGAGATTCCAGCTGATATGCAAGAGCTTGCAGACGAATGGCGCCTAAACTTAGTTGAAGCGGCAGCGGAAGCGTCAGAAGAACTGATGGATAAATATCTTGAAGGTGAAGAGCTGACAGAAGCTGAAATTAAAAACGCATTACGCACACGAACGATCAATAATGAGATTGTTCTTGCGACTTGTGGCTCTGCATTTAAGAATAAAGGGGTTCAAGCTGTACTTGATGCCGTTGTTGAATTCCTACCGGCACCTATTGATGTTCCTGCAATCAAAGGTCTTGATGAAAATGACAATGAAGTTGAGCGTCATGCTGACGACAACGAACCATTTGCAGCACTAGCATTTAAAATTGCAACAGACCCGTTTGTAGGTACGCTTACCTTTATTCGTGTTTATTCTGGTGTCGTTAATTCTGGTGATGGCGTATATAACTCAGTAAAACAAAAACGTGAACGTTTTGGCCGTATTGTTCAGCTTCATGCAAATAAGCGTGAAGAAGTGAAAGAAATACGAGCGGGTGATATTGCTGCTGCAATTGGTCTAAAAGACGTAACTACAGGTGATACTCTGTGTGATCAGAACGCGAAAGTGGTTCTAGAACGTATGGAATTCCCTGAACCAGTGATTCAAATTGCGGTTGAACCAAGAACGCAAGCTGACCAAGAAAAAATGGGTGTAGCGCTTGGTAAATTAGCGGCAGAAGATCCATCGTTTAAAGTTGAAACCGATAAAGAATCAGGTCAAACATTGATTTCTGGTATGGGTGAACTACACCTAGATATCATTGTTGATCGAATGAAACGTGAATTTAGCGTTGAATGTAACGTAGGTAAACCTCAAGTTGCTTATCGTGAAACTATCCGTGGTAAAGCGGAAGTTGAAGGTAAATTCATTCGTCAATCTGGCGGTCGCGGTCAATATGGTCACGTATGGCTAAGAATCGAACCAGCTGAACATGATGCAGGTTTCGTATTCGTAGATGAAACTGTTGGTGGTAGTGTTCCTCGTGAATACATCAGCTCAGTAGCAAAAGGTATCGAAGAGCAAATGCATAACGGTGTGTTAGCAGGTTATCCTGTTCTCGACGTTAAAGCGACGCTGTTTGATGGTTCTTACCACGATGTTGACTCCAATGAAATGGCGTTCAGAATCGCGGGTTCAATGGCGTTCAAGAACGGTGCACTAGAAGCGCAGCCTGTTATTCTTGAACCTACAATGAAAGTTGAAATAACCACTCCAGAAGATTGGATGGGTGACGTGGTTGGTGATTTAAATCGCCGCCGTGGAATGATTGAAGGTATGGACGACGGTGTCGCTGGCCTGAAAATTATTCGTGCTCAAGTACCACTTTCTGAAATGTTTGGTTATGCAACATCTCTTCGTTCGGCGACACAAGGCCGTGCATCATATTCGATGGAATTCTCAGAGTACGGCGAAGTACCTAAGAATGTCGCGGATAGAATTATTGCTGAACGCGGATAAAATACTTTACACTATTGCGTCAAAGTCAATTGACGCATAAAATAGCAAATTCTGGCGCGCCTTATCATTGTCGGATAGGGTGCCTCATAACTAGGAAGGAACACGATCGTGTCTAAAGAAAAATTTGAACGTACGAAACCGCACGTAAACGTTGGTACAATCGGCCACGTTGACCACGGTAAAACAACTCTAACTGCTGCTATCTGTACTACACTTGCAAAAATTTACGGTGGCGTAGCTAAAGATTTCGCATCAATCGATAACGCTCCTGAAGAGCGCGAGCGTGGTATCACAATCTCAACTTCTCACGTTGAGTACGATACTCCTGCACGTCACTATGCACACGTT
>NZ_CAWPRC010000163.1:0-32949 GCF_963890165.1 Aliivibrio sp. SR45-2
AACGTTGGGAAGTCGAGAATTTCTCTGTTGATATGCAAGAGATAAGTCGTTGTGGTTGGTTATATCGTGTCATTCAACCGGGAATGGTTAGCGCAGATGAACCTTTGGAATTGATTGAACGAGTTCCTAACGCAATGACATTACGTGAAGTTTGTGACGTATTTTTTGGTGATCCGCTTAACAACGAGGGTCTGCTTAAGTTAAAACAACAGAGCAAACTATCAGACAGTTGGATGATGAAAGTAATAGCGCGCATTGAGACAAATGAAGTAGAGAATTGGAACTTCAGGTTACTCGGTCATGCTGGTGTTAAAACGACAAAATAACAACACTTAAATACGTATCGAATAGAAACACATTAACTGAATGTGTTTCGTTCGGTATGTTTGACATTTATTCCAAGCAATTTAATTGGTTGGTTATTACTTTGGGTAGTATCTTTAGCCTATATCGCCCTTTTTTATTTATCCATCGCTCCGTCTTTGCGTAATTTTCAGCAGAAATTAATATCGGTGACGGTGAAATCATACTTCCCCTGATTCTTTATTGTTTGAAGTGATAATATTTCGGTTTTATTGCCTATTAAAGGGTTATGGAATATATACGTTGTTGGGGAAGGTAGTGGTATGGAAGGTCAAGTTGTTCGTTGGATTGATAATAAAGGGTTTGGTTTTATTCGGGGGAATGATCCCGATAATGATAATGAAGTATTTGCTCATATTTCACAGTTTAAAAAAGGATACCGCAGGCCAAGGGTAGGTGATGAAGTTGTCTTTTTAATTGGTTATGAGGATGGTAAAAAAGTAGCCAACACCATTTCGTTGATAAACGTTAAACCCTTGAAGGTCACTAATGCGACAGCAGTAAGGCTAAGCAAAGTGATTACCTTATTTTTTATCTTCACTCTATTTTTTCTTTATCTCTTTTTTATTACTTGGGAAGTCACTCCATTTTATTCACCGCCTTCTTATGATGAATCGGAAGCGCCAATAAGAGTACGTCAAAACACAGGGTTTAGGTGTGAAGGAAAAACCCGTTGTACTCAAATGAATTCATGCGATGAAGCGAAGTTCTATCTTCGTTATTGTCCAAACGTTAAGATTGATGGCGATGATGATGGAACACCTTGTGAGCGACAGTTTTGTGGGGCGTGGTAGATTACATACTGTTAATTTAAATATCCTCCTCAACTTCCAGTGAATTAGGTATGGCGTTATAATAAAGGGGAATTGAACAAAAGTTAGGTATGTATGAACAATAACCGAGAAATAATCGCGAGTTTGCGTGAGCGCATTCCAACGTTTGAATGTACGCCAGGATGTCACGATTGCTGTGGGCCTGTGACGACGTCTTCGGAAGAAATGTCGCGTTTGCCAGTGAAAAGTGATGCAGAGCATGAGGCGGCATTAAATGAATTTGATTGCGTTCATTTGGGGCCTAAGGGGTGTACTGTATACGAAGAAAGACCGTTAATATGCCGGCTTTTTGGTACAACACCAAACATGCCGTGTCCAAATAGCTGCCGACCTAAAGAGATGATTGACTCGAAAACCGAACGTCAGATCCATCATTACATCGCAAATACACGACAAGTGTTGGTGTAAAAGACGTCGTTGTTAACGTATGTTCTCGTCATAATCAGTAATACTCTAGAATCAATATTATTTATTACACTCGGTCGTCTTTGATTACCGAGTGTTTTTCGTTTTATCTGATTGGTTTTTAATAAATCTAGTTCACTTTTACTGAATGCTTAGACAATTTAACTGAATTTTACAATATGATGGGTCTAACCTAGACGCTTGTTTTTAAACATTTTATATTAGTAAGTTAAACTATAATAAAGTGACAATAAGGATCATTAAAAATGAATATGTCGACGTTAACATTGGGCTTTCTTAGTCTTGGTTTTTTGAATACGTTTAGCTATGCGAGTCAGCCAATATTAATAAGTGATGTTGACTTTAATGATCCTCAGTTTTCTCTTTGTGTTGAGAAACAGAACCAACCAGTATTAGAGAAAATCAAAGCATTAAATTGTAATCGTATGGGGATTCATTCCGTCGATGAAATTCAATTCATGCCTGCTTTGAAAGTGATTTTATTGTCGAATAATCAAATTGAAACGATTGATACGTCTGCTGTTGTTAATTTAGAACGATTGGTCATTGAGGGTAATCAACTATCGTCGCTTGATCTCTCTTCAAATCAACATCTTAATTTCATTAATGTGCGTAATAATCAATTGAAAACGTTAGATCTCAGTCAACAATCGCAGTTAATTAAAATAAAAGCGGATTACAATCAACTGAGTGAGATTGATTTTGGTTCGAGTGAGGCGTTAGTTGCTGTTGAGGTGAATAATAATCAATTAACTCGTATTGATGTATCTCAATTAACGAAATTAAAAGAAGTGATTGCGTTTAATAATCCGCTGACTGACATAATATTGCCAAGTACGAATGAGCTTGAATTACTGTCTGTTGAAGGAACCCCTTACGCTAAAAATCAAACTGGTACGTTAGTCGGGAAAGGGATATCAAATATAGAATCACCACGAGTGAGTATTATTGAGGGAGGTCTGATTTCTAAAAATGATGATAAATATGACATGTTTTCCTCTCAGTTAGTGACTCCGTCGGTTGGGCAATATATTGGTATCCGTTACGCCGTAGAACCGCCAATACAAGATAATGATAAAGCAGCAGATCCACACTCAAAAATGCGAGTGAAATTCCCTATCACAGTGCGTATGACACACCCTGAAATTATCGATCCTAAAACGGGTAAACGTTCTACGGTGTCTAGTTGGACGGATACTATGTTTAAGCATAATAATAATTTGGCGATGTGGTATTTCGGTGATAAATCGGAGTTGGTGTCAGGCCGTTGGACGCTAGAAATTTTGTATGCTGGTTCTGTTCTTGCGAAACGCTCATTTGAAGTCGCGAATCTTGATGAGCTTGCGGCTGAGAAAAAACGAGAGTTGGAATCGCGTAAAGATCTACTAAAGGTAGTCCTTACCATGAATAAAACGCTGTGTGGAGGAACGAAATTTCGTCGTTGTATGGAATTTTCCTCGACCGACCACTGTGAAGTAAATATCGAGCCTTATAAAAAACGTTGTATGTCTATTGCTTTTGATAAAGCGAAAAAACAGGCTGAAAAAGGAACATCTAAAGATATAATTAGAATGGTATTTAGTCATTATTCTAGCTGTATAGGATCCAGTTATATACAAGAATCAAAGCTAGATGCGAAAAAAGTAGGCTTATGTTTTCGCCAATGATTCGATATAAATAATAGTAAAGAAACGCTTTAAAATTCAAAGCGGAGTAGAGTGATCTACTCCGCTTTTTTGTTGTTGAATTTGACCATAAGTCACCGCTAAGACTATGATTGTTTGTGTATTAGTCTTGCGGGTTTAAATTGCAATTACTGTTTGTTTTGTAATAATGTTTTACGTTTATACTGGCTTGTTACGTCTCAGAATGTAGCTAGAATCAATGGCATACCAGCGAGGTATACCCACCGTGGTTTTAATTGATATAACGATGTGTTGTGTTGAAGGTGGACATTAAACAAATATAACGAGAATTATTTAATGACGACATTAACTGAGAAACCAGGCATTACTCTTATTAAATCAGGTAGCCTTAAATTAAACGACCTTAGCCAATTATTAAATGTATCGGGCTTAAAAAGCGATATGGCTGAAGTTGCAGTCACGAATAATACTAACTCACTAACGATGGGTCATTTCACAATGTCTCCAGGGGTTGAATTTGAATATGTTTATGACTCTGTAGAATATAAAGTGATCACGAAAGGGAAGATTGTTGTTCGTGACATCGAAGGGAATAAATACGTTGCTGAAGTTGGTGATGTAATTTTATTCTCGCCTGATGTAACGGTTATTTTTGATGCAGAAAGTGACGGTGAAGCTATTTATACAGCGCACCGTGCAGCCGCCGCTGATTTTGCTCCTGCTAAATAATAAAGAGACTAATTCAATCGTAAAGCCTGTATTTATGCAGGCTTTTTTTATTTATATCAAATTAGAACAATGAGATTTGAGCGGAATGATGTTCGTTGATTTCCAGTGGCGATCTCACATGCTGATAGTAGTCGACCCAAACGGTGTTACTTCTAGGGAATTCTCTCTTTAAAGATTTCTTAGCCTGTTTTTTTGTACTTTCAGTGTTACCGATAAACGAGGCGTTCTTAAATCCGTTTTCTAGTATTTGATAGTGTGTCGCATCGATACAGTAAATGATAAATCCACGATCTTTTTTGTAGGTGTTAAATTGAACGGCTTCTTGTGGTTGCAATTCTCGGAGTTGTTTGTCTATGAGTGGAATGATTTGAGAGATATGAACCATGGTGTGGAATCCGATAGAGTAGATAAAATGTGTGATTAATCGATTATTATTTGTTGTGGCTTATTTTTCTTTTCTATTGCTTATTTCGGCTATGTATTTTTTCGTAAATAAAAAATTTATTATCTAGAATCGAATTTTTTATCATTCGAGAACCTGTGATTATTAACATAACTTAGCACTCTGTTTTTCTTCAATACCCAAAGAGTATATTACTTATTTTTTAATTGGTAATTTAAAGTGTAGATTATCAATCATATTAATCTGAATATAAATTAATGAAACGATAGTGTAGGGTATTTTTTCTGTAAATATAACAATAAGCTCTAGGTAGGGTTTATATTGTTAATATTATGAGCGGATAATAAACATAATAGTTACATGATCCATTTTAACGGTGACTCAACGTACTTTTATGCTTCTAACTAAGTAAGGTTGCGACAAAAAATCGCAACCTTAGTTATTTTATCTATTCGTATGTGACGTATACTTCCGTTAAGTTATCGGGTTGAGATGCGGTCATTGAGAAATAAACATAGCTTGCTTTTTCAACGTGCATTTCAATGAATTCATTATTTCCGAAATGAGTAGAAGACGCTTCATTTTGTTTCTTTGTTGGCCAATAATCTTTGGCGGCATAGAGATTAATATCGCCTTTATTTTCATTCGTTGTCGATGATTTATTGTTCACCCAAATACGAACGGTTTGATCGTCTTCTGGTACATACAGCACTAAATAACGTTGTTCATGAATGACAATCTCAGTGGCTATGCTTTTATTAAGTACCACAGGTTTTAAATCATCTGATGGTATGGCTGGCGTTGTTGTTGATGCTTCATTTTCAATATTAACGGTTAACTCAACATGTTCAAACGCTTCTCTTGCTGCAACACTAAAATAGTAACGACCTACGTTAAGAGGGGCGTTGGCATTGTTTGATGTGAATCGAATCGTTTCCTCACTGCCTCTTTGGAAGTTGCTGATATCGTAATCGTAATAGTGAGCGATTTTATTGAAACTGGCATACACATCGGCATCACCATCACCCGAAATAGAAACGGATACCGCTGCTGCCTCTGAGGTTACATCAAAATAGAACAATTGTTCGTTATAGATTTCTGACGATAAGGCGATGGTAGTATTGGCATTTAATGCCGTGATGTTGTCTGACGGTTGAGTGGGCTTATCTGGGTGTTCAATGTCGCCTTTATCAGGGGATTCTTCATTGGCAACGGTGTCTAACCACGTATTAAACGCGTTATCATATTGCTTACCGATGTTTTTTACGGCTTTCGCCCATGCTTTGTAATCGCCTTCACGAGAGAGTAACAATAATGTATCAACCTCTTCTGGGTGATTGTCGATTAAGAATCGCACTGCCAAATAACCCCAACGGTAAATACGATCGGTATCGTGACTGTAGGTTGTTGCTAGAATGTCAGTCAAACGGTAGGTTTTGTTTTGTCCTATTTTAATCGCATCGCTATAACCGTTTTTATAAGACATGTATTCAGCAAAGCCTTCTAACCACCAAATTACATAGCCTTCACGTAAATTATCATTGAAGTTACCGTGTAGATTAAAGCGTCCATCAAGATAATGGACGTATTCATGCTCAAGATTTAAGACGGCAAATCCGTCATTATTATCTTGGCGGTAAGCGATAAAACGTGCTTTGTTGTCGACTTGACTTGGTCTTCCTTCCAGATACTGACCTCCATTGTTTGTTGTGTTTCCAAACAAGAAAGAGGAGTAAGTCGTGTAATCAGAATTACTGTCAAATACGACGATTTCAACGGTGTCGTTCAAATCATCATTTACTGGGCGGTAACCACTTTTCGTGACGATATGAAAATCTATTTCTTTTTCAGTCAACATCTCACAGCTCGTTTGCGCTTGTGACTGTGTCATGTTTTGAGCTCGAATGGTTGCTGGGCCATCGCAGTGGTAATCTAAAGTGATGACTCGTTGCTCTAGATCTTGTTTGGCGTTTTCAAGACCAAGCTCTTTTGCTTTGTCGGGGGCGAAGTAGCTCAACATTTCAACAATGCCGACCCACATTTTGTCGCTTTTTCCACCGAGAGGATAACGGGTTAAGAGATCTTGAAGAATAATTAAGACTTGTTTACGTGTACTCGCGTGCGGGCTAGCAAGTAAACGACCCATTTCACGAGCGGCATTGGTGACTAAGAAACTCGATTGAGTCTCTAGCGCCCATTCTTTGTTTAAAATAAATTGATGTAACTTTATGAGATAATCAGGACGGGCTTGAAGATGATCGTAATACGTTTGTATGCCTGAATGTCCACTCATGGCTTGAAATAGAACATTTAGGGTACGTTGATTTTCCCAATTGTCGGCGTTATCGACAGAAAGGGTATCCAACAAGGTAACTAAAGAATCCATGATAGAAGGCAATTGTCGAATGCTGTCGATCATATAGATCATGCTATACATGGCATTTGCTTGCTTTTGTCCTGTTGCCATGGCTTGTGGGTGGGCAATAAAAGATTGAATGCTCTCCGCAAGTTGAGCATCGAGTTGATCAGAGTAATCATTCAGTTCGGCTTTAAATCCGTAGCGAATATAATAGGCAGCGCGCACGTATTCGGATAGGTTTTCAATTTGGTTTGCTTGTGAATCTTCACCCGTATATTCAGTGATGCGTAGATTCAGACGATGCACCACTCTTTGTAATTGGGGTTCGCTGTATAACGATTCAAATAATGGGCGAGGAGCACTAAACCAAGATTTTCGACATTCATAATTGGCGTTTTCGATATTATCGAGAAATTGAGCTGATAATGAAATTTCGTGTGCCGAACAGGATTTAGGTTCGATTAATTCAGTTGCAAAGGTGGATGGAGCGATTAAGCTTCCAGATATAGCAAGTGCAAGCGGAGTAATTCGGTACCAACTGCTGATATAATTGTTAATTATCATAGTATCTCTAGTTATTATATTTATTTATGGGTTGGTGTTTTTATCAGCATTATATTCGTTATACCAATGTGATCGTTGTAAATAAGAGGTCGGTTCAAAAATAACACATATATATATTGTCTATTTAAGTTGTAATTAGACTAATTTATGAATGTATTTTGTTATTATCTTTGCAGTGTGAGATATTTTTATTTAATATTTTATTGTGATTTATAGTATCAACATTAAATATAGGGACAAAGTATGGGCGTAATAGTGAGAGGCGTTAGAAAAGAAGATTCTCAAGGCATCATTAATGTATTAAACCCTATTATCGAGGGCGGTCTTTTTTCTATTTTAGATACTCCATTTTCGGTTGAGGAAGAGGAGCAGTTTATTGAAGCGTTTCCAGAGAGAGGAGTTTTTAATGTCGCTCTTGATGTAGATGGAGCATGTGTTGTAGGTTTTCAAAATGTAGAACCTTTTGCGACCTACACTTGTGCTTTTGATCATGTTGGAATTATTGGTACCTTTGTCGATGAACAATACCGAAGACAAGGCATTGCAACGGCATTGTTTGACGCTACATTTACCGTTGCGAAATCGAAAGGGTATGAGAAGTTATTTGCGTACGTTAGAGGTGATAATGAAAATGCCTTGGCTACGTATTTAAAGCAAGGGTTTGAGATCGTCGGTACCGCAAAGAATCATGCTAAAATTCGCGGGAAATACATTGATGAAATACTCATCGAAAAATTTCTATGGTAGATCGTCGTTACCATTCAATGTCTGTGCCATCAAAGCTACGAAATCTTCCTGAATCACTTGGTGTTGAGTGATGGATTAATGTTAACAGTGATTCTGAGGTGAATTCAGGCGATTGCAGTTGGTTTTTTGGTAAATTTTTCTGAAATGGTTTTGATAATTCGGTATCCGTAGTTCCTGGGTGAAATAACATCACGCAACAGTGTGGCAATTTAAGTCTCCACTCGATACTGATTGTTTTTATTGCCATATTTAACGCGGCTTTCGACATGCGATAACTTAGCCATCCACCAATGTTATTGTCTTTTATGCTACCGATTCTTGCCGAGAGAACGACATAGAAAGTATTATTTGTTGATGCTTTTAAGGCGGCTTCAAAATGCTTAGCTAACATGAGGCTAGGTAATGTATTTAAGCTCATGTTCTTATCAAATAAATCGTGACTAAACTGCGCTATCGATTTTTCAGGTTTATGTTGTTCAGAATGAAGAAATCCTACTGCATTAATGAGAATATCTACATCGTGAACCGTTTTGGAAAGCTGTTTTATCTCGTTTTCGTTAGTAACATCTAATTTAATCCAGTGCACATTTGAATGAGAAAACCCGATGTGGTGGTGATAGGTGGCTAAAATTGAGGCATTTGGGTAGTGTTTAATAGCGCTTTTCACAATGGAAAGTCCAATGCCTCCAGAAGCGCCAATAATCAATATATTCATTAAAGAGTCTCACTAAGTTATGTCTAGGGTACAGAGGCGATGATTGACTGTAAAAGTCACATAATAAAATAAGTAAATCGTATGCTGATATTATCTCTACGTAATTTATGTCGCCTTTGGATCATCTTGAATGAGAATTAAGGGGAATAAACCGACGAATATCGTCTTTCATTATCAATATCAAGGAAGAGGAGTAGGAACGGCATTAATGAATCACATTTTGTCTGTCGGCAAACAGAGAGGGATCTCGCGCTTTTATTCAGAAGTGAGCATCACAGCGAAATCTTTTTATGAACATTTTGGATTTACTATTGTTAAGCAACAAACAGTTGATGTTCGAGGACAAAAGCTTGTAAATTATGTAATGGAAAAATGCAGTTAATATAGTGTATCTATGAAGGATGTAGAAATGAAAACAATTGGAATGTTAGGTGGAATGAGCTGGGAATCGACAGCCAGTTATTATAAGGCGATTAATGAAGGTGTAAAATCGGCGCTTGGTGGCCTTCATTCGGCAAAAATTTGCTTATATAGTGTCAACTTTGATGAAATTGAAAAATTACAGCATCAAGGTAAGTGGGATGAAACCGCGGTGATTTTATCTAACGCTGCAAAATCGGTTGAAGCCGGTGGGGCTGATTTCTTACTTATTTGTACTAATACGATGCATAAAGTCGCCGATGAAATTCAGGCGAATTTGTCTATTCCGATCGTTCATATTGCAGATGCCACAGCGTCTAAACTGATTGCTGATGGAGTCACTAAAGTTGGTCTGCTTGGCACACGTTTTACGATGGAACAAGATTTCTATAAAAGCCGCTTGATCAATCAATTTGGTATTGATGTGATTGTGCCAACGGCAGATGACCAAACCATTGTCCATAATGTTATTTATGATGAATTGTGTCGTGGTGTCATTAAAGCTGAATCACGAGTTCAGTACGTAAATATTGTAAATGCATTATTTGCTCAAGGGGCAGAAGCCGTCATTCTCGGGTGTACTGAAATTGCGTTGTTGATTAAACAAGAAGATACGCACGTTCCTCTGTATGATACGACAGAGATTCACGCTGCTCATGCGGTGGCACTTGCAATTGCTAATGATGTTTAACGTTATTTAATAATTGCGGTTCAACAGACAGATTAAAATGGGTATTAAATGAGAAAACAGAGTTTTGGATTAATGCTAATTGCCTTGCTTGCTGGGTGTAGTTCTCATTTAAGCCCATTAGATTCGCCTATTTCTGCTTCAGATATTAAGGCACAGACGTTCACCTATACTGAATTGAGCGATAAACAGAAGGTATTATGGGAAAAGGCTCGACGTCATATCATATCAACTTACGGAAAAAGTCAGCCAATCTTACGGGTTGAAAATGAATCGAATGGAACGCTACTTGGCAAAGGGCTTGTTCAATGGAAAAAATCATCTTCGTCAGACAGTACACATTGTTATTCTGAATACGATATTCGATTTATGACCAGAGATCATAAAGCACGCTTGCAGTTAACATTACTGCCTGGTGTTCCCGCCAAATCTGAGTGTGATGATTGGGGTTTACCTTCTCAATATGGCTATGAGCAAATTCTTGATAAGTTCACAGTGATGTCTGATGATTTGGGCTCTGTTTTACGTCGAACTCAGTAGTGGTGGCGAGTTTCCGCTTACTGCTTAGATCTCAAGAATAACTGACTCACTATTTATTTTTCCATCATCGCTTTTTTGGGCCTCTTTCTTATCCTAAACTAAAAACAATGGATAGAATTAGAGAAGGGGTTCTCGATGGTCATCAAAAATAACATCACTCATGCAAGTGTCATTGGTTTTTCTCTCTTTTTTCTTACGACGTTTCCCGTCTCTTCTGATCCCAACGCTTCCTCATTGCCTGATGAACCTTCTCTGCCTTACTTCCAAGAATGGCCAAAAATAAAGAGTGCGATCCCAAAGCGAGATTATATTGAAGAAAGAGTCGCGGATATTGTGTCTCAAATGACCTTGGGTGAGAAAGTTGGGCAAATGATCATGCCTGAATATCGTCAAATTACTCCCAAAGAAGCGAAGCAATATAAAATTGGCTCAGTGCTTAATGGTGGCGGTGGTTGGCCGAATGAAAATAAGCACGCATCAGCATTAGAATGGGCTCTACAATCGGATAAATATTGGGTCGCGTTAGATGATGCCTACGCGGGTCGAGGTTTTCGTATCCCCTTTTTGTGGGCAACAGATGCGGTACATGGAAACAACAATGTTTATGGTGCGACTTTATTCCCTCACAATATTGGATTAGGCGCTGCGAATAACCCTGATCTGCTTTTTGAAATAGGACGAATTACAGCAAAAGAAGTCGCGGCGACAGGTCTTGATCTGACGTTTGCACCAACGGTAACGACACCTCGTGATTATCGCTGGGGAAGAGTGTACGAAGGGTATGCTGAGATTCCAGACATCACTTATCAATACGCAAGCGCCATCGTGCAAGGTTTGCAAGGTACTGAAAAAGAGCTTCGATCTGAGCAACGCGTATTATCTACGGTGAAGCATTGGATTGGTGATGGAGGCACGTTTAATGGGGTTGATCGTGGTGTTACTTTCTATAGCGAGGATGATTTACGTAATATCCATGCGATGGGGTATTACTCGGCTCTTGAAGCCGGTGCTCAAGTGGTTATGACGTCATTTAACTCTTGGCAGAAGAATGACGTAAAAGGCAAGTCGACAGATTCAACGAAAACAGAGAGTAATCGATTTGGAAAACTTCACGGTAGTCGTTATTTAGTTACGGATGTTTTAAAAGAAAAAATGGGGTTTGATGGCATCGTTGTTACCGATTGGAATGGTCACGGTGAGGTGGCCGGTTGTACTAATCAAAGTTGTCCAAAGGCGGTGAACGCAGGCAATGATTTGTTTATGGTGACAGACAATAAAGATTGGAAAGCGTTTTACCAAAATGTCATTAAACAAGTCCAAGATGGACAAATACCAATGGCTCGAATTGACGATGCGGTAACTCGTATTTTACGCGTTAAGATGCGTGCGGGCTTGTGGGAAAAACCAAAGCCGTCTTACCGTCTTCTTGCGGGTGAGCAGCAGAACCTTGGGGCGCTTGATCATAGAAAAGTGGCTCGACAAGCGGTCAGTGAATCTCTGGTTCTATTAAAAAATGAGAATAAAACACTGCCTTTTGAACCCAAAAATCACAGTTACTTAGTGGTAGGAAGCGCCGCGAATGACATTCAAAAACAGAGTGGTGGTTGGACATTAACATGGCAAGGTAATGAGAATAAGCCGCAAGATTTTGTTCATGCGACGACGGTTTTAGAGGCGTTTAAGCAGGTAGTTGGTGATAAACATGTGTATACCGATCCTAACGAAGCATCAATGGATACCATTGCGGTGGTGGTGATGGGTGAAGATCCATACGCTGAAATGTATGGGGATATTAAAGCGCATCAAACATTAGCCTATTCAGAATTGAAACCCAGCTATGCAAAAGATTTACAGTTAATACAAGCGTTGAAAAAGAAAGGGTTTACAGTGGTGACTATTTTATTCTCTGGTCGTCCATTGTATGTAAATCCTGAATTGGCTCTTTCTGATGCTTTTGTGGCAGCTTGGTTACCCGGTACTGAAGGACAAGGGATCACTGATGTGTTGTTTGCTCAAGAGGGATCTGATTTTACCGGTAAGCTTTCTTATTCTTGGCCAAACAGTAAATGCATGACGACCATTAATAAGAACAGTCAGAATATTCCTAATTATCGAGCGCCTGACTTTGAGCAAACAGGGAAAGATTTTACGCCCTTATTTCCTTATGGGTATGGGTTAAATTACACCACGGAACAGAAAGGCTTAGCAGCACCATCGTTGTTTATGGATAAACGTCAGTGGGGGTGTGGAGAAACAAAAGCGAAAGAGCGACCAACGACGAACCTTGAAATATTCAACCGTGAAGCGACAACGACGTTTGTGCCAAAAATGAGTGGAAAAGTGACGAAGTGGAAAGGCACCTTTATTTCTCGAGCGAAGAAGATGGAGATGGGAACCGCATCGATATTACCTCTTAATTATAAGCATCAACAAGATGCGTTAAGAATTGATTTTGGTCAGCAACTTCCGATGCAATTTTATATTCAAACGCCAGATAAAAAAGGGATCGACATGCGTCATTATTTGGCAGCAAACTCAACATTAGAGTTTGATATTGCGGTGAGAAGTGAGATCCCTAATACCTTAAAATTGGCTTCCCATTGTGTTTATCCTTGTGGTGCGATGGCTCCTATACAAAAGGAGCTAAAAGCGATTGTAGAAGCTTCTGATTCTGAGTGGGTGACAGTGAAAGTTCCTTTACAATGTTTTGCTGATAACGGGGTGAATTTCTCTAGTGTTAATACGCCATTTCTTTTATATGCGGATGAACCGTTCCAGTTTGATATTGGTGAGATCCGATATGTCCCTAGAGATAAAAAGGCGACGGAGGGCGTGTTGAGTTGCGATATTTTCAAGTTGATTTAACGTGGATTCATGTTTTGGTTAACAATGACATCAATAAGAGTGATTACTTTCTTTAGTTTCAGTGCTTTAGGTGGTAAATTGAAACTCTCGCTAGCATCATTAGCGTGTTATGTTGACGATGTATTGGAATTATTCAAGCTCAGTAAGCACAAGGATTAAGTTATGAATGTGGATAAAGCAAAAAAGCGTATAGCAAAACAAGTTAAAAAAGGCTTCAAAGGATATCCTCAGCTTTCTCTGTCCTATTTTGGGAAAACATCAGACTTGGCAACCGAAGTGGTTGTGACGTTTATTTTAGAAGAAGGTGCTGAGCCTCAAGAGCAAAAGTTTGCCAGTGAAAATGATGTTCGAGAAGATGAAACCATTCAATCGGTGTTAGTTAAAATTATCGATCGTGCTGATGCAAATAGCGTGATGGAAGTGGAAGGTGTCGCCATTCTTTAGTTTGGCTTTACATTAAACAGCTCAATGACACGACTGCTTATAAGTAGGGTGTCATTGGGGTTTAACCCATAATAAGGTTAAGACAACGCATTAAAACCAACGCATTCAATCCCTTCTGTTTTAAGCCAGTGTGATAATTCTGGCGACGTCAGTAAATCTCTTTCTATTACACGCATAGCCATGTAACTGGTTAACTCAGTAAGATCCGAATTGTCTTCTGTACTTGGGTGACACATCAGTTCTAAAATGCCATCAGAAAGCGTGTCTTTATAGCTTAAAACTAGTGTTTTTAGTTGCTCAAGAGAGACGCCTGAATCAAAAAACTGAGCATCAAACGCATCAGGAGTTCGCACTGTTAGCCCATCTTGCCCATGAATGATGTTATCTATTCGGCGAACTGGGAGGTTAATCTCATTAGCAAAACGGATAAATGCTTTTTTTAGTGGTGGATAGACACCAGCGAAATGATGACTATCAATGTGGTTAATATTAAAGCCCAACTCAATAGCGGCATTGTACTGTGCGTGAAGCTCAATATAGACTTCTTCTTTACATACATTCTTATTTATTAGGGTTTTTCTATCCAGAAAATAACCATGTTCGTCAACTAAGCTTGATACCATCAAAGGATCTGACAGTGGCTGTCCTGCGGTGACGGTAAAATGCAAACCAATCTCAGGGACTAAACCTTGTTTATACAGTTGTGCAGCGTGCTCAACGCCTTTTTGATTCATCATTATGGTGGTTGAGGTAACTATACCTGATTTAAAGCATTCAACGATGCCATTATTCACACTTTCTGATAAGCCAAAATCATCGGCGTTCATGATCAATTTCATGGTTTTTCATCCTAATATCATTATTTTTTGGACTATTAAGTCTATTAATAAGCCATTTAATCGACACTGACAAGTGAGTATAATGCGGTGATGGATTACTGAGGTTAATGCGTGATAGAGACCACGGTTTTTGATTGATTACACAAGCATGATGAACAAGGAGTCAGCGTGATAATTAGAACCATTTTAGATAAAGACATGGAAACGATACTTGAGCTAAATGAGCAGTTTGTAAAGGTATTAAGCCCAATGGATAAAAGTAAATTAGTTCGATTAATTGAAATGTCGGCGATATCCGTTGTGATTGAAGAAGATGACCGCATTGCTGGCTTTTTATTGGCATTCACTCAAGGTGTGAAATACGAAAGCATTAACTATGAATGGTTTAATGAGAATTACGATTCATTTTTGTATATCGATAGGATCGTGGTTTCTGATCAGTTTCACGGGAAAGGAGTGGCATCAACACTCTATAAACTGGCTCTAAATTGGGCAACAGAGCGAGCATTATCGCGTGTTGTTGCTGAAATCGATGTGATGCCACCGAACGAACCTTCGTTACTCTTCCACCAAAAAATGGGCTTTAAAGAGATTGAGTTATTAACGCATAATGAGAACAAAAAGGTGTCTTTGCAAGAATTAACGATAAGTTAGTTTTTTAACGAAACAGAGAGAAACCTCGGATTTTACTTCCGAGGTTATTAATGATGAACTTATGAGCATGAACCACAACAAACACCTGGTTCTCCGTGTTTTTTCACTTCTTTTTCTTTAGCGTCAAAAGCTGTTTTTTCATTGGAGTTTGGTTGTTGTACTAATTTCTCTTCTGTTGCTTTTGTTTCGCTTTTTTTGAATATCTTTGTAAATGAAAGTGCCATTTGGATTCCTCGTTAACTTATTAAGGTGCATTTTAAATGCATCTTAATGTGCATGGTATAAATAGTCAATACTGGTCACATTCGTTGTTATTTAAATGAGTATAATCAAGCGCTAATTATTCCCGTGATTTACTTTTAATTTTGGACATGAAATGACAGAAAAAGAAAAAATGCTTGCCGGTCTTCCTTATGATGCTTGGGATGAAACGTTATTAAAAAACCGAATGAATGCGAAAGCGGTTTGTCACCAATTTAACTTAGCGGATCCAACCAAGTTAGATGAAAGAATGGCCATATTAAAAGGACTTTTGTGTATAAAAGACCAAGCACATATGGAACCTAATTTCTTTTGTGATTATGGTTATAACATTGACATTGGTAGCAATTTTTATTCTAACCATAACCTCACTATTGTTGATGTATGTAAGGTGACGATTGGTAATAACGTGTTGTTTGGCCCACACGTTATGATCTCAACAGGAACCCATCCATTAGATCCTATTGAACGTCAAAAAACAGAATATGGGTCGAGTATCTCTATTGGTAACGATGTTTGGGTTGGTGGCAACGTGTCTATTTTACCGGGTGTTAAGGTTGGTAATAATTGTGTGATAGGTGCGGGCAGTGTGGTGAATCGTGATATTCCTGATAACAGTGTTGCCGTTGGTAACCCATGTAGGGTGATTAAATCGGTTAAATAGAAAATAAGGTGGAATCAAAGGGATGTTATTTCAAGCAATTGACTTAAATGTGTTGAATCGCGCTATAATTTTTATCACGTAACTATAATTAACATCATTCATTTTACAGGATAACTTTTATGAAAAAGAAAACATCGCGCCTATTTTTTATTTCTGCAATGAGTTGCAGTGGACTACTTTTTGGCCTTTCTACAGCACAAGCGGCGGCGACACTAGATTGCAGTACTCAAGTTGGCTGTGCACAGAAAAGTTGTGAGATTGAAAAGCAAATTAGCATTGCTGAAGAGAATGGCAATGACCACAAAGTGGTTGGATTGAATATCGCGCTTACAGAAGTCACAACCTATTGTACTAACGACGATATTAAAGGCGATTTGAGAGAAGAGATTGAAGAGCTGAATGAAGAGATCGCCGAAAATCATTCTGATCTGATTGAAGCGAAGCAAGATCAAAAAGAAGATAAAATTAAGAAGTACCAACAAAAAATAGCAGAAAAAGAGCAAAAGATAGACGATCTTAAAAAAGAGTTACTGAGAATAAAATAGACAGTATTACTAAGGGGTAAACAGTCAATGGATTTGAACATATATCAAGTGGACTCTTTCACAACGGAAGCATTTAAAGGAAACCCTGCGGGTGTTTGCATTAGTGAAAGTGGGCTAACAGAAGCATTAATGTTGTCTATTGCTGAAGAAATGGCGGTATCGGAAACTGCTTTTCTATCGCTTTCCAATATGAGATTAAGGTGGTTTACCCCTCAAGTTGAAGTGGCTTTGTGTGGTCACGGTACTTTGGCTGTTGCACATGTATTAAAAGAAATCGGCTTAGTTAATGTAGGTGAGAGCGTTGTTTTTAATACATTATCAGGTGCGTTATCTGCGAAACTTCAAGATTCAACCATTGAATTAGATTTTCCATCAACCACCATTTCGTTTGATACGGTAAAGAATGAAGCGTTATTGGCGGGTTTAGGGATTAATGAAAAAGAAGTTATCTCACTCGGCCAGTTTGATTCCAAAGAGTTCATAGAAATAGAAAGTGAAGAGGCACTATTGGCATTGTCTCCTAATTTTGATGGGTTGAAACAACTTACTGGTCGTGGTGTGTTAGTTACAGCGAAGTCGTCATCGGATGAATTGGATTTTGTTTCTCGTTATTTTGCACCTTGGGTAGGGGTTAATGAAGATCCGGTAACTGGATCTGCGCATTGTGCATTAACGGTCTATTGGGCTGAAAAGCTAAATAAGGCCACACTTATGGGTTATCAGGCCTCTTCTCGTGGTGGTTACGTTGGTAGTGAACTTCTTTCTAATGGACGAATAAAATTGATTGGTTCTGCGGTAACAACGATAAAAGGTCAAATGTTCGTATAATACATTGAGACTCTATAATGTATTGATTCATATGAGAGAGTATAAAAATGATTGTGTGTGAAAGTGAAAGAGTGACAGTTCGTCAATTTACGTTGGATGATGCGGAATTTGTTATTGAATTACTTAATGACGATTCCTTTATTCGTTATATTGCAGATAAGAAAGTACGCACAATAGTCGATGCTGAGAATTATCTTAAATCTGGTCCACTGGCAAGTTATGAAAAAATAGGGTTTGGATTAAGTTTGGTTATGCTGACAGAATCAGAAACACCGATTGGCATGTGTGGTTTACTTAAGCGAGATGAGCTTGAGTTCCCTGATTTAGGTTATGCATTTTTACCTCAATATTGTGGTAAAGGTTATGCACTAGAAGCGGCGAAAGCGGTATTAAAAGAAGGCATGAAACGTCATTCTTTATCTCGTGTTTTGGCTGTTACCTTACCTCATAATAAACATTCTAATCGATTGTTACAACAAGCCGGTTTTACACAAACGGGGATGGTTGAGTTGTATGATTGTCAGAATAATTTGTATCAATATGTATAAAAATCATCATCATCAATAATAAAAAGGGGAATGATGACATTCCCTTTTTTAATGGATTATTTTTGAGAGTTAATAAGACCCAATAAATCTTGAGTTGTTCCGGTTTCTGATAAGCGGGGAAAGATAATATTCACACTATTGCGATGTGCATTGATATTGAGATCTGTCATTGCATCAATCGGTAGCGTGACGTTGTAACCTAACTCCCAAGCCTGACGAGCGGTCGATTCTACGCCGATACTTGTTGCAATACCTACGATCACAACTTGGGTTATATCATGTGATACTAAGTACGATGCTAAGTCAGTATTTGTAAATGCACCCCATGTTTTCTTTGTGATGATATGATCACTTGGTGTTGGGTTTAACTCATCAATCAAATGACTCCAATTGGCAGGAAGTTTACTGTTTGAGCCGATCTGTTCAGTGCGTCCTTGAGCAACACCAGCAACGTTGACTAATATAATAGGCAGTTTAGCGTCTCGAAATGCGGTTATTATTTGAGAGGTGTTGTCTATAATTGTCTGCGTAGGATGACAAGTATTTAGCGCGACGATTCCTTTTTGTAGATCGACAACGATCAATGCAGTTTTAGGATCAAAAGCAGTAATAGCCATAACAACTCCAATGAATAAATGGTGAGTTTAAAACGCTAATGTAGCGTGTTTAATTTAGTCTTGAGAATGGCAATTTAGTTCCCATTAAATAGTATATGCTTTAATAAATGCTAATAAATGTGGAATGCCTGATTGGCCATTTCGTTCTGCTTTCCAACATTCATAAATTGCGGTTTCATGGGCTGAAATTAGTTCAAATACTTCAATATCTTGCGTTGCTTGACTAGCCCAATCTCGATATTTTTCCTCATAAGGTTCTACCCACTGAGCTAAGGTTTCTACTAATTCTTGCCATGGTAAATCAATCCATTTCTTAGCGTCATTCAATCCTTTTTCAATCATTAGGCTATCATCTCTATTGTATGAAATAGCGTGTCGATTTAAGCTCACTTGAATCAGATCTGCCGTGAGGATTTCCACTTGAATTAATGATTTCCATAATGGTATAAACGTTGAATCCGAATAATATTTTGCGAAGTAAGTGAAAAAAGAAATGCCATAAACTTCGCCTTTATAGGCAGTGTGAATACGTTCTATCATGGATAACGCCTGATTTTTATGAAGTAAATTGATAGTAGAGGTTTACGTACATTTCACAATGTTTTTTATATAATTAGTTATAGTAGTCATGATAGTTTTTGGTTATGTGATTCAAAGAATCATGCATATAAATAGGTAGTTATGGACAGCTTTTTTAGTAGTGAGATTATTCTTTCTAATTCGACTTTCTTTTTCTTTATGACTCTGTTATTGACAGGGTTTCTTCATATACCGCTGTGGTGCGGTAAAAATTTATCAAAAATACAATGGAAGAAAGTCGATTACCTTTGGCCTTTAGTCGCAGGAATTGGTTTGATGGGGACGGTATCAGAGGTGAGATCAAGAGTCGCTAGTGATTGGGCAGAGACTGAACATACCCGTGCTGTTTTAAGTCTTGAATCTATTAATGACTACACAGTCAATCAACTAAAGAGCTTTCTTTGTGCGAGTGAACCGAGGGTCGATAGAGGTGTTGAATCACAACAATCTTGTTCATGGTTTTTAGATTCAGCAAATTACTTGCAGTCGGTAAACTTTAACGAACTTCCTAATCTTACGTTTGATAGTTTACCTGAAATTACGTTTCGCTCAGAGCTGATAGAGTCAGATGTCATGTGGTTGCAGGGGATGTTTGATAATTACCAGAGTCAGAAGTACGCGTATGAAAGTACAGTACTCGAGACGAAGAAGCACCCACTAGAGGAACTCTTTTGGTATTTAAGCCCTTACTTAATTTGTATTGCGATTTCTGTACGTGTTACAAAAGTATCAGCAGAATTAAAAATGGAGAGACAAGAAGGATGAGGTCGAAAGCTTCCGATTGGGGGCGAGTATCAATCAATGTTGAACGCTATTATAAGATTATTCACTAGCGATTAGCGGGGTACCTGGTCTGTCCAGATGCTATCAAGCTCACATTGTGACTAAGGAATAATGGTTTTCCCTTATTTAAGGGGTATTTTTATTAATGTAAATAAGACGATTAATAAAATACTAAGGACATGTGATGCTCAATGAAAATTTATCTGGCTTAGAATTAATGCAAGCAATGGTGACGGGGGATTTTCCTCACCCATCGATGGCTGACGTAGTTCCGATGAAAATCATCTCAGCAGAATATGGCAAAGTGGTCTTTGAAGCGATGGCGGATGATCGGCACTTGAATCCATTGGGTGGGGTTCATGGTGGCTTCTTTGCCACCGTAATGGATTTGGTTACTGGGTGTTCGGTGCATACAACGCTCGAACCTAATATTGGTTATGGAACGATTGATCTTCATGTGAAAATGTTAAAAGCGATACCGAGAAATACGTTATTGATTGCGGAAAGTCGGGTGATACAGTCAGGTTATTCATTGGGAATATCAGAAGGCAGCTTGAAAGATAAGTTGGGTAATTTATATGCGCATGCAACCGCGACTTGTATGATTTATCGAGGAAAATGACGGTATTTAATGATAGCCTATTGTTAGTATCAATGATTTTTATTGTTTTAAAGAGGGAATGATATGACGTATCCAATTGTAGGCTCTTGTCAATGTGGGCAAGTAACTTATAAATTATGTGCAGCACCAAAAATGGTGATTGCTTGTCATTGTAAGGAATGCCAAAAATTATCGACAGCGCCATTCAGTGTCACCGCTATTATCGCAACTGAGGCGATTCAATTTGATGGTGAGTTAACTGAGTGGAGCCGATTAGCTGATAGTGGAAATCAAAATAGCACGAAGTTTTGTTCAACGTGTGGAAATCGAATTTATCAATATAATCCTGATGATTTAACAACCATAAAGCTGAAATTAAAACCTGTTGATGTGAAAGATGATCGTATTTTTGAGCCGAGTATGCATATTTGGGTTTCTGAAAAATTGAGTTGGGTCCAAATTCCTAAGGGAATGGTGACGTTTGATAAACAACGTTAATGATAAAGATTAGGAGCTCATGTGTTATTTAAGTTGATTTTTCTGTTTGCCGCATTAACGCTACATGGTGTAAAGAGATCCCCTTATCCGCCGACATTTCTCTATAGTATTCCTCTGATATTAATGGGGTTAATGTCGGGTGCGTCTTTTATTATGAGTTTGATTGGTGGCGCGATAACCCTTTGCGTTTCATTTGTGTATTTTTCATTACTTACTCATTTTTCAAGTGGTACACAGCATTACACGATTATTATACTTGGTGGTGGTTTATTGATTTTCTTTGTTTAAGCACGAGCACAACGATAAATTAAGAATGGTATTGGATTTTACAAGGATGAAAGAGTGACGGTAACGGAAGAGATAGAGAATACTTTACTGACCTTTATTAAGGCTGAAATGGCGCAAGATCTCGCTCATGATATTAATCATGTTATGCGAGTAGTGAATACAGCAAAAATACTTTGTGAAGAAGAAAAAGCGATAAAAGAAGTGGTGATCCCTGCCGCGTATTTACATGATTGTTTTTCGTTTGAGAAGAATCATCCAAACCGCGCACAAAGCTCATTGTTTGCCGCAGATAAAGCCATTGTGTTTTTGAACCGTCTAAATTATCCCACTGAGTATTTAGAAGGTATTCATCACGCGATTATTGCTCACAGTTTTAGTGCGAATATTGAAACACAGACAGTAGAAGCTCAGATAATTCAAGATGCTGATCGATTGGATGCATTAGGGGCCATTGGTATTGCAAGGTGTATTCAAGTGAGTGCTAAGTTAGGTCGCCCTTTGTATTCTTTTGATGACCCATTTTGTCATGAGAGAACACCAACCGATGGGCTTTATACTATCGATCATTTTTATACGAAGCTATTGACGTTATCAGGCTCGATGAAAACCAAGTCGGCAGTCAGAGAAGCGGATAAACGTACGTTAGTGATGCGCGCATTTTTAATGCAACTAGAATCAGAAATTTAATCGATAAAGATAGGCAAGTAAAACAGTGGAAGAGTGAGCTAAAAACAGTATATTTCTATACCATTTTTAGCTTGATCACATTACGCGTTTTTTAGCATATCAAGAGCAACCGCTTCTGCTATTTTAATCCCATCGATACCAGCAGATAAAATACCACCCGCATAACCTGCACCTTCACCACCTGGGTATAGACCTTTGGTGTTCATGCTTTGGAAATCAGCACCACGCTTGATTTGAACTGGAGATGAAGTTCGAGTTTCAACCCCGGTCAGCATTGCATCTTTACTGTCAAAACCACGAATTTTCTTAGCAAATGCAGGTAATGCTTCGCGAATCGCTTCAATCGCGAAATCAGGAAGTGCATCGCTTAGATCCGTCATTTTTACATTTGGCTTATAAGATGGTTCCACGTTTTCAAACGGTTTGCCTTTACCAGAAACTAAGAAGTCACCAACCATTTGTGCTGGAGCATCGTAATTACTGCCACCCATAACATACGCATTGCGCTCTAACTGACGTTGTAGAGCAATACCTTGCAGTGGATCATTATTGAAATCTTCAGGAGAGATGCCCACAACGATTGCGCTGTTTGCATTACGCTCACTACGTGAATATTGGCTCATGCCATTCGTTACAACAGCATGTTCTTCTGAAGTTGCTGCAACAACAACCCCACCTGGGCACATACAGAAACTGTATACTGAGCGGCCATTTTTACAGTGATGAACCAATTTATAATCGGCTGCCCCTAATAATGGGTGTCCTGCATTTTTACCAAAGCGAGCTTGGTCGATCATTTCTTGTTTGTGCTCAATACGGAAACCAATCGAGAATGATTGTGCTTCCATATAAACGCCTTTATCAGACAGCATTTGGAACGTATCACGCGCACTGTGGCCGATTGCCGCAACAACGTGCTTACTGTTAATGATTTCGCCGCCGTTTAGTGTAACACCAGTGACTTGTTCATTTTCAATATTGATTTCATCTACGCGAGTTTCGAAACGAATTTCACCACCGAGTTCAATGATTTTATTACGCATTTGAGAAACCATGGTCACCAACTTATAGGTACCAATATGAGGTTTACTTACGTAGATGATTTCAGCGGGTGCACCAGCGGCAACAAATTCGGTTTTTACTTTAAGGCCTAAGAAGCCAGGATCTTTCACTTGGCTGTATAGCTTGCCATCAGAGAATGTGCCTGCGCCACCTTCACCAAACTGAACATTTGATTCTGTGTTTAATTCACTGGTACGCCAAAAACGGAAGGTATCTTTTGCGCGTTCATGTACTGATTTACCACGCTCTAATACAATCGGTCTAAATCCCATTTGAGCAAGGATTAACGCCACAAATAAACCACAAGGGCCCATGCCGATAACAATAGGACGCTCAGTTAAATTAGCAGGAGCAGTCGCTACGTATTTGTATTCAGTGTCAGGTGAAACACGAATATTATGGTCGTCTTCAAAATTACTTAATAACTGCGCTTCATCAACATCTTGTAGCGTGATATCTAGGGTATAGATTAAGAAAATTTGATTTTTTTTACGTGCGTCATAGCCACGTTTAAATACATGGATATCAACCAGCTGTTCTTCAGTAATAGACAGTGTGCTTAAAACATAATTCTGCAGTGCATCTTCACTGTGATCCAGCGGTAATTTAACTTGGTTGATACGTATCATAATTCACCTGATAGTTGGCATGAAAATAAGCGCGTAGTCTACGTGATCTCTCTCTAAAATGTAATCAATATTGCAGAGTAAAAACGCCAAAAAGACGCATTTTATACCACACCATGCCAATGATGTTTTTTTGCTAATTTTTTCAATACGTTAATTTCGTTTTCAGAACCGAGTTTTAACCATTCAACAAGGTCATCAATCACGGCAGAATGAGTGCGCTGGTGCCCATAGTAAGTCCATGCACTGTGTTGGATTTTCGCGTTTTCTGGGCAATAAAAGAATCCTATTTCTAGCTCTTGAAGGATCAACAGTAGGTCAGTTACGGTTACCCCTTGTCCTGATAAGCAGGCGCTTAGTGCTAAATCTAATGAAAGAAAGCTGGTGTTTCTGACTTGTTGGTTCGGGGGGATTGTTACATCGGCTAACCACATTTTCCAATCATGGTGATCCAGTGTGGGATGCAACCTTGGCATGGTTAATATTGAGTCTACATTCGTACTTTCGGTTGCGATACTTGCGGCACAAACAGGAGCCATGAACTCTTCTCGTAGAAGAAACATATTGGCTTTGGTGTCGTAATGATCTTTTAAACGAGTATGAAAGATCAGTAAATCATAATCTGGCTTATCTAAACATTCATCTTCTTCTAAAGAAGGGATAATCACGATTTCATGATCAGGATAACGTTCATTGAGCTCTCTGACTTTAGGTATCAGCACGCGAGTAGCAAAACTTAATGTGGCTTTAATGACAATGCGTTTTTGTTTTGGCTCTTGCCAAGAGGATAGAACCGACTCAATTGCAGAGTAATTGTCTCGCAGCGCGTGATAAAGCTCGATCCCTTGTAATGTTAGCTCTATGGAACGGTGCTTTCGAATAATAAGCGATGTGTTGAGATCATCCTCAAGTTGCTTCACTTGACGGCTGACGGCACTTTGGGTGACGTGAAGTTCATCCGCGGCTAGGGTGAAACTCATCAAGCGTGCCACGGATTCAAAGGCTTTTAGGCCATGATGTGAATAAGGTAAATTAGGGTAAGGCGTCATAATCTCTTCGCATGATTTTTTAGAATGCCAGTGTGACGGATATATTAATTGAACACTAGCCTTTTAACCCTTAAGTTTGCCATTAATCACAGTGCCTATTTCTTAATTAGAATAAGAGGTTTGGCTTAGTTAATTTAGCGATAAAGAATCAACCTTATTTATGAAAAAGATCTTAGCTTTAGCATTCCCTCTTATCATCTCTCAATTGGTTTCGATGGCATTGGTGCTTACCGATGTGTGGATGATGTCGCGTTTAAGTGTTTCTGCCTTAGCGGGAGGTGGATTAGGTGCTTCTATTTATTTTTTCATTTTTATTATCGCAAGCAGTACTGTGGGCTGCGTTGCGAACTTAATTGCCATCGCTTATGGCCAACGTTTGGCAAGACCTGAATACGGAAACCAACAAATTCGCTTTGCGGTAAAAGGGGCGGTTTTATTGTCTGCGGTGCTCAGCGTTATCTTAATGTTCAGTTTTTCATACGCTCCCGTGATACTAAAAGCGGCAAATCAACCTGAAGAGATGATCACGCTTGCGATGGAATACGTGCATGCGTTGAAATGGGTGATGTTTCCGTCGTTAATTTTACTCGTGTTGCGCGGCTTAACCAGTGCGTTGGGAAACGTAAGATCCATCATGGTGATGTCTGTTATTACCGTTATCCTAAATGTCCCTATTAGTTATGTTTTAACGTTTCAATTGGGAATGGGATTAACCGGTTTAGGTTTGGGTACCGCTGTAGCTGCTTTTGTTGTGATGATTGGTTATGGTATGTGGGTCTTTAAGAATCATGAATATCAAGAGTTTGCACCATGGCGTAATCGAGAGGAATATTCACTTAAATTGATGGCACCTTTATTGGTGATGGGATTACCTATTGCATTAGCCGCATTACTTGAGCATGGGTTAATTTATGGCGGTACACTGATGGCGGGCACTATCAGTATTGCGTCTTTAGCTTTGCACCAAATCTTACTGCAATGTTTAAGCTTTACATGGAATTTTAATTTTGGATTCTCGCAAGCCGCGGCCATATTAGTCGGGCGTGATTTTGGCTCAGAAAATTACGCAGGCATAAAACAAACGTCATTGCATAGTTTTTTACTTGTGACGGTACTCAGTGTCTTCCTCTCCACGGTATTTATTCTTTGGCCTGAGGTTATTGCTGATTTATTCCTGCTTGATGATGGCACGAATAACATGTCAGCGTTGTTGTCTTCTGTTATCTGGGTAGTGGCGTTGTGTTTTATTGTGGATGCATGGCAATTATTAGCGATTAACTTATTGCGAGGAATGAAGATAGTCTCAATGCCTACGGTGATGACAGCGATTGGTTATTGGGTATTTGGTTTGCCTGCGGCGTGGTTTTTAATGCCATTGTTCGGGCTTGCCGGAATTTGGGCAGGTATTGGCGTTGGATTAGGCGTTACTGGTGTGTTGTTACTGATTCATTTAACGGTCGCTATCCGTCGTTACGGAAATGTGAGTGTTTCATCTATTCATACTGCAAATGCTTCTGGTAAGATTTGATTGCCTTCATTTTTAAGGTAGATTCGAGTTCCTTTTATAAGACAGTGTTACGGATATCTAAAATGAGCAAAGATGCAGCGACAATTGCTGGACAAGCAGTGTATACAAAAAAAGTACTTTCCATCTATGATCTTTGGGTATTAGGTTTTTCAAATCGTTACTTATGGAAGTGTTCAACAGCATTGATTGGACAAAAATTTACTGAATTAGCATCGAAGAACCATTTAGATGTAGGGGTAGGGACAGGGTATTACTTAAAGAATCATCTCTCTAATGTTGAAAGAAGAGTGGCGCTGATCGATCTTAATGAGAACAGCCTTGAATCAACAGCGAATGCTATTCAACATTTTAACCCTGAAATGTATCGTCGAAATGTATTAGAGCCGTTGGATCTAAAATGTGAGAAGTTTGATTCTATTAGTATTAATTATCTGCTGCATTGTTTACCGGGTGATTTATCACAAAAAGGCGTGGTATTTTCAAACCTGAATGAACTGCTGAATACTAATGGCGTATTGTTCGGTAGTACAATTTTAGGACAAGGCGTTACTAAAAATGTATTTGCGAGTAAATTAATGAATTTCTATAACCAGAAAGGCATTTTTACTAATGAGAACGATGACGTTCAGAGCTTAGAAACAGCATTAAAAGCGCATTTTTCTGATGTAAAGATTGAAGTGGTTGGTTGTGTCGCTCTGTTTTCTGGTCGTAAAAAATAAAAAACATCCCTGCTTCAAGCATTCAGCATTAACTGTGCTGAATGTTTTTCTTTAAGCCTTTCGATTCCCCTTATGCTTACATGCGTTTAAATCCATCCAACACCACGTGAAATAGAGCCTCGCGAGTTTGTCTAAGCAAGGTTGAATTATTTACCCTTGCAGTCTCTTACCTTTCATATTTTTAAATCGCTTCACAAATTCAATACTAAAATTATGATAATTTTATCTGTGCGTTAACTGTTTTAAATCAAGAGGATGTCATGGGGACAGTAATAGGATTAGTACTGCTTGCATTTATTGCTTATAAGGTAAAAAAGCAAACGGGTTTGCATTTGCATAAGTGGATAGAAAAGAAATATCAAGAGCATGAAGACTCAAAAAAGTGAAGGTGGTGTTACCTTCATCGCTATGGATGGTATTGTTTAGGGAAACGACGAATGTCTTTTGAAGAGAAGTTAATAGCGGCACATAGTGAACTTGAGCTGAAAGGGGTTTGGTCCTCAAACTTTAATCCTCCGATTGTCAGATTACTCCGAAAAGCGGGCTTACGAGTTCGACCTCCTTATTATCAAGATTTTTTTACTAATTTACTGTTTACCTCGTTTTTATTTAGTCTTGGTTACGGGCTGATTAGTTGGTTTTTAACGGGGCAGTATGTAAACAAAACCAGCCAACAGTCAGTCATTGAAGCCATCGCAGGCGGATTGATTTTTGGCGTTATAATATCCGTATTTTATCTTATCCGCCGTAAGCAATTAAAGCTAACGGATTGGAATACATTGAGTTAATGCTATTACGTCGCAAGTTTGATGACATTGTTGTGTTTATAAAAGGAATTTATAATGATTCACACGATTAAAGAAACGGTATTTACCTATCCTCAACGATTGCAGGATGATTGGGCAAAAGGAAAGAAGGAATGGTTACCTTTGGATTTATTTGTACCTACTGAAACTGACGATCACTCACATCCATATTTTGGTGAATATTTTGCGTTGTCCGAATATCGGAAGCAAGGTTGGTTAGGTACGGCATTTTATGCGTTAGGTAATTGGGAACCGAATAACCCAATGTATACGGAAGGCAGAGTATTAATTGCACAGTATATTGATCCGAATAAGCTTTCTCTGTTTAAAGGGCTTCGAACAGGGCTCACATCGGGAGAACCTGATTTGTTCTTATATAAACCGGATAGCTCTCTGTTATTTGTGGTGGTTAAAAAAGAGAACGAATATCTATCAGATGCAGAACTCATTTGTCTATCAAACATTAAATCAGTGTTAGAGTGCGATGTGGAAATTGCCTATTTAGCGGAAGAGAAGAATAACTACAAACCCAAAAGCTATGATATTAAGGTTGTTCAATTTCCTAATCCTTTGGGCGTTTAATGATCGTCAGTCACGCAATGCATAAGGTACAGTATGAATAAGGCATTCGATATTATTGGTGCACCATTTAATCGCGTTGGTTTTGTTACAACCGATGAAAGTACCGTTGACGGACTACGAAAGACAGATGAGAAAACATGGAATGGCTTAACCGAGTGGATAGACGTAAGAAATCAGCGTTGGTCATGTGATATTAAAGAGTTAGGGGATGTGCCTTTAAGCCTTAAAGTTGAAGAGTATCTGTCTCATAATAAGAAAGAATTAGCACTACTCGAATACAGTACGGATTTAAAAAATAAGGTATTAGACTCGTATCGAAACAAGAGGATCCCTATTATTATTGGTGGGGATCACTCTGTATCTGTTGGCACTGTTCAAGCGACGCTTGAGTATTATCAAAAAGAAAGAAAAGAGAAGGTTGCCGTTGTATGGATAGACGCGCACGCTGATTGTAATGGCAGCTTGCAAAGTAACTTACACGGTAAACCGTTGGCATTATTAATGGATAAGTATGGCTACAATGGTTGGTTTGTAGAGCCTGAGTTGGTGTTGTCTCCGGACGATATTTATTATGTCGCCGTTCGAGACTTGATGCCTAATGAAGCAGAGTTGATTGATGAACTCGATATCAGTAATTATGATATGGAAGCGATTGATAACTTAGGATTTAACACGGTTTTAGACCAACTTATGACGGAACTAAACGGTAAATATGACCGTTTTTTTGTGTCGTTTGACTATGATTGTTTAGATGGCGCCTTATTTAGAGCGTGCGCAACGCCAAATGTCGGGGGCTTGTCAGCTCGCGAGGGATTAACTTTAGTTAAGAACTTAGCGTCTAATGCTAAGTTTGTCGGTATCGATTTTCTTGAATACATGCCAGAGCTTGATGAGAGTGGGGTTTCTAAAGAATTGATGATCAAACTTATCGATGCGGTATGGGGATTTCGTTCATAGTGTTAGGTATTTTTTAAATGTGTGGTTTTGTATAGGTAATAGAGTCAATGATAGTTAAACGTATAATAGTCAGCTTTTTATTTGTTCTTAGTTTATTTTCATCTTTTACATGGGCCAGTAACTCGGATGTAAAACGTGCTTTTGATTCACAGCGAAGTGATGTTCAAGTCGAAGGGGTCGGTGAGGTGGTTCGAGTATTGCCTGATGATAATAAAGGCTCAAGGCATCAAAAGTTCATTCTGCGATTAGATAATAATTTAACGATCCTTATTGCTCATAATATAGATTTAGCGCCAAGGATTCCAAATCTAAGAAAAGGTGACAGTGTGACCTTTTATGGCGAGTATGAATATTTAAGAAAAGGAGGTGTTGTTCATTGGACTCATCTTGATCCAAGAAATCGTCATACTCATGGATGGTTAAAGCACAATGGGCGTACCTACGAATAGATAAGATGAGCCTCTTTTTGTTGGTTAAAAAGAGGCTTGGTTTTTTATTGTGTTGTTGTGCAAACGTCTATGATTTCCCAAGGGGAGTTTTCAGTTATTCCTGGTATTTCTAATTGTGTCCACCACTGAGCTTGCCAGATTTTTCCTTGATAGTTCACCGTATCGCCTTTTTGATATACCTCGTGTGTTTTCCATTCTGCAGTTGAGCACAGCGTTAAAGGCTGTGGGTCTCGCATCCAATCGATGATTTGTTTATGGTTAACAAATCTCACTTCTGGTTTTGTTAAGGCGTATGTTATGAATCGCGTTAATACATTTTGTCGGCTTTCAACGGTCGTTTCGGGCATACCGTAATGTTCTTGGCCATTTAAATAACCATAAAATGAAGAATGTAATCCAAGAACTAATGGCGCTCTGTTGCCTTCTAAGCGTAAATCGAGATTGTAACTGTAGATAGCAACAACGTCATTTTCATTTAATCCGGCTGCACCCCAATTTGGTGTCGTGTACAGGTTCCAATCAAAATTATCTCCCTTACCTGATATTGGGTCAAAATAACTGATACGGCTTGCGATTTTGTCTCTGAGTGAGTAGTCCAATCCATATTCTTCTAGTCGGTTATCTGGCGGAACAATTAACGTATGAAGGGGGATTTCCCATAAACCAGGGTAATTGGCTATTGCGGGCTTCCACCACCCATTAACGGCTTGATTATGTGATGGACTGCCATTATCAAGAGTAAACGGCCAATAGTTATTCAATCCGTTTTGTTCTGAAGTTATTCCTGCTGGGAAGCTAACATCATAAGTAATATCGTTTTTTATTATGGCTTGAAGCGTATTGTCATTATAGGTCATGAAAGGAGCTCTAAATCCTGAGATATTGCTCACTCCAATGCCACCGTCATCTGAACTTTGCGTTAAAAAGGTATTGCAGAGTTTAACCTCTTGTTGCCATTGCTCTGCGGTCATCCAAGCTTGGAGAGGGTTATAATTCACTTTATCGTCGGGATGAGTGTCGGTGTGGTTTCCTATATCATGTTTCGCGATAACGAGTTGACGCCATAACGATTTCACGTCTTCATTTTCTCTTGCTGGTTCACAATGCATAAAGAAAGAGGCGGATAAGGGTTGCTCTGCGTATTGATCGTTTCCTTTAGGGTTGTGGTGGCTTTCTAGTTGTTTTATTACCCATGATAATCCATCAACTTCCACGTTATCGTCAAAACCTAAGCTCACAAACATAGGCGCATGAATGACATTTATGGGGGGTGAAGAAGAGGGCGAGACGTTATCTATCTTTTGTGGTGTTGCTTCTGTTTGTAATGACGAGAGCACTAATGTACTGCTCAATGTGAGTGTAAATAGAGTTGATTTAGTCACTTTACCATTCCTTTTAAAATGAAAAATGAGTGTAGTAAAGTGGTATTAAAAAACAAAAAATAGGTCAGAGTTTTACTCGTACATCCGTCGTTCTGCGAGTGTATTCACGGTAGGATGTAAATAAAGGAAATACTGATTATTCGCTTAATTACGTTGGTGGAGATGAGCTTCCCATTATAAAATGCAGCTTATTTTCACTGTAGGTTTAAATTACATGAATAAAATAGATCGTATTGGCATGATTGGTGCTGTCGTTGGGTTTGCTAGTCTGGTTTATATTTTAGCTAATGGCTCGTCATTAAACATGATTCATTGGCCGATAGAGGCGTTATCTGGCTTGGCATTCAGTTTTGCATGGGGCTTTGGTGTACCGGTTTTAGTGGCGTATGTTTTTGCTGTTATCATTTTTATTGCCGTTATGTTTATTGGATCGTCATTAGGTAGAATAGTGGCCAAAAAGATCCTTAATGTTCAGTAAATGAGTATTAGATTCTAGGTATTTGCAAATATGGTACGTTTGAGTACTAGATAATTTGATATAACTAAACCAGACTCAATGTGTGCATTTATGAGAAAGGGATTTTCAATGCGGTCGAGTAAAGTTCATTGGTTATTAGCTTTTGTAAGTATATGCAACGTTTCTTATGCGTTCTCTGCCTCTGAATTGCGGTTAAATCGTTACGCCTATGATGCGATACAACAAGGGTTTAATCAGAAGAACATCTCTATTTATGATAAGAAACGCGCCAGTATTGATAGCTATTCATTAGCCGCTTATACCGATTATCGTGCTTTCTTGTTTGATCTCCCCAATAAAACCCCTGAGCAAGTGAATCAATTCTCGCAAGACTATGCGGATTACCCTTTTTCGGTGTCTATACGTGCGGATTATCTTAATGCAATGATCGCGTCTAAGAACTGGGAAGCTTTGCTACGTTATCAAACCACGCCACCTAGAGATCAAGATTATCAATGTTACTATTACACCGCCTTTTATCATCAAGGAAAACAAGAGGTTGCTTTTGAAGGCGCGAGATCTTTGTGGCTTAATGGCGAAAGTGTTTCGAATGCATGCAATGATCTTTTTAGTTATTGGGAAAAAGCAGGATTAAGAACGGATGATGTAATTAAGCGACGGGCTTTACTGTCGATAGAAGAGAGAAACCCAAGATTAATTACTTATCTAATTAAATTGGTATCGAATAAACAAAGCCGTGTGGATTTAAATGAAATGTATGGCTTATATCAAACACCAACAAAGATAACGACAGTATTTGATAAGAAAGTTGAAACGCCTTTTAATCGTGAATACGCACAAGTGATGCTAAGACATTTAGCAAGGAAAGATACCGATAAAGCGTATTTAGCTTTCCGATTTATTAATGACCATTATTCATATACGAAAGACGAACTCCAAACTACCTCTGAATTTCTTGCCGTTAGGCTTTTTCAGACGACGGATAGTGAAACCATCGAATGGCGAGATGATGTGTTTAAGCGTTCAAATCGTGATGAGGTACTTGAACAACGAATTCGTTTATCGATACGTAAAACGCAATGGGAGAATATTAACTTTTGGATTTTGCGTTTGTCGGATAAAGCACAATCAACATATCGTTGGCAGTACTGGATGGCTCGAAGTGAAATCGCATTAG